>NZ_JBEOPQ010000004.1:0-150916 GCF_040310285.1 Pseudomonas sp. HY2-MNA-CIBAN-0224
CTACTGAAGCTGGCGGGTGTGGCGCGCAGTACGTTTTACTATCAAGTCCAGGCACAACAGCGCCCAGATAAGCACGCCTCGCTCAAAGAGCTGGTACAGCGTGTGTATGACCAGGAGAAAGGCCTTTATGGGTATCGGCGCATTACAGCTGTGATCAGGAGCTTGGGCACTTTGGTCAACAAAAAGCTCGTGGAGCGGTTGATGGTTGAGCTGGGACTGCGTTCGATTGTGCGTCCCAAAAAGTATCGCTCGTATCGAGGGGCTGTCGGCAGGACCGCACCGAATCTATTGGAGCGCAACTTCATCGCTCAGCGCCCTAACCAGAAGTGGGTAACGGACGTTACAGAGTTCAAGGTTGCTCAGCAAAAGCTCTATCTTTCGCCTGTTATGGATTTGTACAACCGCGAAATCGTCGCGTATGAAATGGCAACCCGGCCCTGCCTGGCGCTGGTCGACAATATGTTGGATAAGGCCTTCAAGCGTTTGCAGAGCGAGCCAAAGCTGGTCATCCACTCTGACCAAGGATGGCATTACCAGCACTCCCAATACCGCCATAAACTGGCCAAGCTCGGGGTTAAACAGAGCATGTCGCGCAAAGGAAACTGTCTGGACAATGCCGCGATGGAAAGTTTCTTTGGTACGCTGAAATCCGAGTTTTTCTACTTGAAGCGATTTGAAAGCGTTGAGGCGCTGAAGGCGGGGCTGGATGAATACATCCATTATTACAACCATGACCGCATCAAACTAACACTCAACAGCCTAAGCCCTGTGGGATACAGGACTCAGGCTGCGCAGGGCGCTAGTTAATCTGTCCAACTTTTGGGGGGCAGTTCAGTTACTCGTACGCATCTCATAAGTGAACAGCATTACGCCGCCGAGCGGGATTTTCTTTGAGTGGCAGCAACAGTGCTGACCTGGCCGAAATGCATGCGCTCTGAAAGAAGCGCTCGACCTCAGGCCAGCGCTATTTCATTACTTGTCGACCATCTCTTTAATGGTCCCGGTAGGGACGCTAATCAATATGTATTTGCCCTTGATCTCCACCCACTGCTCATGCTGCTCAGGAGCTTTAAGCTTGCGATTTTTCCAGTCTTTGATTTCCAGGCTCTCACGTTGATATTCAGCCGGGACTATATCGCCAATCTTCATTTCCACTGCGCCGGCACCTGGTCGATCAAGAGTCACGCTAGGCTCATCGGCGGCAAAGGACAGGCTGGACAGTGAGCAAAGCAGCCCGATGGTTAAAGCGGCAAATGGTTTTCTGTAAGTCATCAGTTATTCCCTCTGTAGACGTGGCGGAGCGAGTGTGCTGATCAAACCTCTGTCAGACCGGGCAGTGCTAAGGCAGGGCTTTCAGAATCCTTTAGCCCGCTTATAGCGAATACGTTGCTGACCCAATCAAGCAGACTTTATGAAGAAGTCACCACAGCTAAGCGCTCGCTGGGGTGGTATGAGGTTGACCAGCCTGCACAGGAAGCGTTCATTAAAATGACGACTAAGTGAGGTGTAATCCCGTTTGAACAATTGAGCAGGGATTTATGCATCATCCTAAAGACAGCATCGGGCATGCTGCATGAGCGCCATTAGCCACCATCCACCGCAACCGACTGAATTTAAGCGAAAAAAAATTCTTGGAAAACTGGCACGGCAAATGCGACAGGCATAAGGACATTGCCGGCAAAGATCGGCACCAACCATCCGTGATAGTGAGGGAATACCATGAACGCCATCGACCTTCTGAAAGCCGACCACGAAAAAGTAAAAGGCATTCTTAGTCAGTTAAGCGAGTCGACTGATCGGGCCGTCAAGAAACGCACGGAGCTTTTGGAAAAGCTTGAACTGGAAGTAAGCATTCATACCCAGCTTGAGGAGGAAATCCTTTACCCGGCCTATAAAGCTGCAGGCGGGAAAGCTGAGGCAGAAATGTACTATGAGGCCAAAGAGGAGCATCGCACAGTCGACTCCCTGGTACTGCCTGACCTGAAGGACACAGATCCGACAAGCCCGGAGTTCGCCGGTCGCGTGAAAGTGATCAAAGAACTCTTGGAACACCACATTGAAGAAGAAGAAACCGACATGTTCCCTCACGCGAAAAAGATTTTGGGAAAAGCCAAACTTGATGAGCTCGGGGATCAAATGCTTACTCTCAAAGCACGCCTGAAGAAAAATTTGACCCCATCGAAAGCTGCTTGAGAGTACCTTTTCGATTTAAATCCAAGCCCGCTACTCAGCGGGCTTTCTGTTACCCATCCTCAAACTAGCCAATAGTGGCCGCACGCCAAGATTGGTAAAGATAAGCCCGGATTTATACACCGATCCAGTGAAAGGCTTTGGTCCGGGCAAACTTGTTGTAAAGCGCCGGTGTGACCTCAGACAGCTTGGCTACGCAACTAGCCCACAACCCGAACCTGCATGCCATGGATCTGAAGTGCATTGCTTTGCGGCGGCCGTAGTCCGCTCAAACTTGCGTTGAGTGCAAGCTTGAGCGCGGTGTTTGTATCCAGTCCGCCGGTGCCATGCAGCCGGCTCAATGCCGCATTCACGCTGAGAGCGAATGAGCCTGCAGGGTGATGTCCATGTTGATCGTTTGCATGCGGCATGCGCATGTCCAGAATTTTCAGCTTACCGATCGATACGGAGGGCGCAGGATAGCTGCTGTTTGGCATGAGCAGCAGCTCCAACTCCCAGGCACTGGCAGGTACCGGATACTCCATACGAACATCCACAAGCAGTGAAGCTCCATCCCGGTCCAGTGCATCCAGCAGCACCGCAGCGGGGACGTCCACCTGAGCATCGATGGTTTGGCCTGCGCCTATGCTATTGGCGCTCAATATGGAGTCGTATACCGTACCGCTGCGTACCGGCGCCAGTGGCAAGGGCCGCGTCTCACCCACAATCAACGGATGATAGGAATAGTCGAAACGATCAGCCTGCAGATAGTGCTGGAGCGGGAGGTCGCGTACCGGCGCCGCATGCTCGTCGCTGAAGAATTCAAAATACTCCCCCGCCCAGGCCTCGAATTGCTCGGGCTCGGGGTGACCAGGGAGGTCTTCGGACGTCTGCATTTCAGTCCACACCTGCCAGAGCCGATCGACATTGGCGTGGTGCAGATAGAACAGCGGATCAATTGGCGAGAACATCGAAAGCATCGTACCGCCGACCGCGGCATGCACCGAGTTATGCGGCAAGCTCTCCAATAAATCCGAGCCGCTGAATACGCTATGGTGCGGTGCCAGTTGACCACCGAAGCCGACGAATTTTCGCGATGCAAATACTCGGTGAATAGACTCTGCGCTGGTGCCTTGTTTACTATCGTCGTCGAACTCCGGATTGGCCTGGCTAAGATCCCTTGAATTGTTGTTCTGCATAAAATACAGCCGCACCTCCGGGGCGAGGATCTCCAGTTCGGTGTAGCCGCGCAGCCCCAACAGCACGCGTTGTCGATCACTGAGCCCGCTCCAGATTCCGTCCAGGGTCTCGTCGAGCTTGTCCCTGAACACATACATGGATTGCTGGAACATATCACTGGTCGGGTCCAGCCCAGCTGAAAAAAATTCCTCGGGCGCACGCTGCACGTGGGTCCAGTTCCAGTACGGAAGTGCGAATGCACTGTTACCGCTCAAGTCCCGGCAGATTTTCTCGAACCAGCCAAGATAGACCTGATGCCACGGCAGAAACCACCAGTTTATGTGTGGGCAATCGAGAAGATGGACAAGGGCCTGGCGGTACCAGTTGCGTGGATCTTGCGGCGGCAGGCTCAACATCGTGGCAATGGCATTGCTGTAGTCCTGCAGAATGCCGACCGGGAAGTCTTGGGCACTGACATCCAGACGGGTAAATCGTGCGACCCCGGAGCGGGCAGCTGGCAGTGTTGGATTCATCGAGAATAGCGAACTGCTCCCAAACAGCACGCAAGTGCCAGCAACCCCGGCGCCAACGATAAAACGCCTGCGATTCATGCCATTCATTATCGACCTCCAGATCCAGGCTGAACAATCGTAAATTTGCGATACCAGCACGGATGCAGATTTACCATCTGCGTGCCTCCCTGCCAGCAACGCCACGGCGGTGAAACTAACGTTCACCGGCAACGATGAGCGTGAGCGTGTTTCCAATAAATCACAAACAGCGGTCAGTCCTTGATCTTGTGTCAAGGCCTGCAGTCGGGCAAATCGCCGCCGCGGGTCACCCCGTCCCCTACCGATGCGTTGGGGGTAGTAATCAAACTCAACCATGCACCTGCGGGCTTGGATTCATGCAGTGCGAATACGTCCAACCGCACGGCCAATCAGGCCTGCCGGCCAGTAGAGCCCCATTTGCAGGGTGTGCTTTGGGCTGCCGCAACAGCATTGCGTGCAGGTGCCACGGAGAAAGATCGACAACCGACAAGGCCAAAGGCGACACCCTCCTCTGCCAGCAAAACTCCGTCAGGATTTGTCGAAAAGTCTTACACATTCAGCACTGCGTACTTGTTTGAGCAGATGCCATATGGGATTGGGAGATAGCGGTGATGAGCGCCTCATGGTGCTCAACAGCGTGGCCAAGTCGATCGTGGATAAGCAGTGGGGCACCAGCAAGGAATGAAGGTTTCCTTGCGACAGTACCGCCATGCATCGGATGAATGATTCAGCCTGGAAGAAGGCGCGAGTGAGAGCGGCGAAGTTCTCATGCCCAGCCTGATGAATGCCTCCTACCGTGTTCCGAACCTACACGAAGGACTCGACGCGCCGATCTATGTCATTGAGACTCGGCCACAGCTGCTGGCCTGGCGCCACAAATGGCAAGGCATGGCCTACGTGGTCCAAGAGCTAGCAAAGCGCGAATTGCGCCCAGCCTTCGACCGAGAACCGGATGTAGTACCCGGCATCCGCGAAGAAGTCATCGATCTGGAAGAGGATTACACCCACAACTACGCCACCTGGTTTCCCTCAGGTAAGAGACCCGGCTCACGATTAGCATCACTTTTGCGCGCCGGGCGCCATCAAGCGATGCAACATGCCTGATATCCTCCCTGCCAGGAATCCAAGCCCCAGCGCTTTCAAGGACGTCGTGAATGAATTCGCAAAATATCGTCCGTTATTGGCACGCCGTCGAACTGCTGCAACCTCAGGCAGTCCCAAAGCTGAAAAAGCGCGACAGCGACTACCAGCCGTTTTTCCAAGACATCCCCACCTCGACCCAAATCCTGCCGTGGATGCCAGCCAATCCTCTGAGCCGACAGCGCCTGCCGAACAAACGCGTATGGAGCCACACGCTCTACGCACACCTCTACAACAACCTGGATGTTTCTCGCCAGCTAGAGACTCTCTACGGCGCTGACCAAGGCTACAAGGAGCCACAACAAAGGCTCACCGCCCTGTACGCACTCAAGTTCAACGATCAAGGCATGATGGTGGTTGATAGCTTGGTGCTATCCAGCGAGGCATGGTTCGTCGGCTGCGCCATCAACAAGAAAGATTGGACACGCGGCTTCGAGGAGACCCAGGACTCCCTCCGCGAACAGGCTAAAGGTCTGCTCAGTGGCGTGGTCCACGCTGCTGACCTGTCACGCCTAACAAGCTATATTCGTCAAACCTTGGGACTCGACAAGTTTTTCGCAGACGAGTCGCGCAAACATCGCTTCCGCTCAGCACCGATCAACCCGAACAAACCCAAACAAGAAGACGATCCGCTCAACAGTTTCCTGCTAAGCGATTTGGCCGACATGGCCGATGCCCTGGCCCGTGGCGAAACCAGCGAACCGTTGGCCCGCTACCTGAGTCATCACGACACCACTCAGCGCCTGCACCTCGACAAGCCCGAAGCAGATCTGGCTCTGATTGATCGCCTCGCCCCCTCGCGCTATGCGACCGGCTGCTGGCCTGCCGAAAGACATTTGGGGTTAGTGCACTCCCAACAATTGGCAGTCAACAGCCTGCTCCAAAACCTCAGTAACAACACCGGCATAATGGGCGTTAACGGTCCGCCAGGTACCGGGAAGACCACCCTGCTCCGCGACCTGATCGCAGCAGTGGTGACACAGCGAGCCGACGTACTGGCCTCGTTGACCAAGGCCTCGGACGCCTTCATCCACGATGGTCGCGAATCCGCCAACGATGGCGGACGCGAACGCTTTGCCTATCAGCTCAACCCCCGCCTGTTTGGCTTCGAAATGGTGGTAGCCTCCTCCAACAATGGTGCCGTGGAGAACGTTACTCTCGAGTTGCCCCAGCAGGATAAGGTAGACCCATCCTGGCTGCCCGATGCCGAATACTTCAGCGAACTGGGCGAACTCACCAGCGGCAAACCGGCTTGGGCAATGATCTCTGCGGCATTGGGCAGCAAAGCCAAACGTACCCAGTTCGTCGATCGCTTCTTCTATGGCAAGCGTCCACCTAATAAGACCCAAGACGAATCCACACTCTCCCAACCAGAGGCCCTCGACAACGGTATCTTGGACGAAGATCTCCCGGACGGCGACCCAACGCCCGACGCATCCGTAGCGAACAACACGCAAGACAAGCCAGCCCCCAAGGGCATGCGCGAATGGTTGTCCGAGCAAGTACCACAAATGAAGTTGCTCTCGTCCGCCGAAAAAACCAATTTCTGGCGCACCGCCGTAAAGCAATACCAGGACGCCAAGAACGCCGAACAAGCGATACGCACTCAAGTCAGCGACATTCTGGAACGGGTTCAGGCAGTGATCAGTGCCAAAGCCCGAGTACAACAGAAGGAAAAGGAGCGCCAAGTCCGTCTGACCCAACGCAGCGGTCTTGATGACGAACAAGCTACGCTGGAAACACTGCAACTCACGCCCGCTCGCGAGCAACTGCAACGCGAACTCCAGGCTCTCGAAGCACACCTTGCAAAAAAACCTGGTTTTCTCGCCAACCTATTCAGCCTTTGGGGTGCTTATCGCACGTGGGCAGCTCGGCAACGACTGCTCAATAGCACTTGCAGCTTGGCCAAGGACGCCTTCGACTGTGCGCAACGCCAGGCACAGCGGCTAAGCGGCCGGCTCATCGAACTCAATCAACAATTGGCTAGAGACGAACAGGAGATCAATGAAGCCGTGCTCCACGCCGCCCTGCAACTCGACAAAGCTCGCAGCATTGCCCAAGCGGGCAAGGCGAAGCATTTGCAGGTCTGGCTCGAACAAGGTCAGATCGGCAGAGGCAGCGAGATCGAGCTGCTCGAACCCTGGATAGTCGAAGGCTGGCGTCAGGCTCGGGCACAGGTATTCATCGAAGCGCTCAAGCTGCACCGCGTCTTCTTCCAGATCGAAGCCTCGCGTTTACGCGCTAACCTGGACTTCATCACCAGCACGCTTACTGGCAGTCAGTATCGGGGGGTGTCCAAGTCCGTGGTACGTTCTGCATGGGCCTCGCTGTTCATGGTAGTACCGGTGCTCAGCAGTACCTTCGCCTCGTTCGCCCGCTCCTTCGGTAGCCTTGGTTGCGCAGAGATTGGCTGGCTGTTGGTGGACGAAGCAGGTCAAGCTACACCGCAGGCTGCAGTGGGTGCCCTATGGCGTTCGCGCCGGGCTGTGCTGGTCGGTGATCCGTTGCAATTGGAACCGATCGTCACCGTATCTGATGCCGTACTCGAACACATGCGTACCCGCTATCAAGTCGATGCACACTGGCTACCCAATCGCCAGTCAGCCCAAACCTTAGCCGACCAGGCCACCCCTTGGGGTCGCATGGCTGGTCCCAAGGACAAGAAACACTGGGTCGGCCTGCCGCTGGTGGTGCATCGCCGCTGTGACAAACCAATGTTCGACCTGGCTAATCGCATCGCCTACGACGGAGCCATGGTCTATGGCACCATCGAGCCTTCTCCCGTCAAAGAAACTCCTGCCGGTCTACTCACCGGCTGGGTGCACGCAAGTGGCCGCTCCTCTGGCAATTGGGTCGACAATGAAGGCAAGGCGCTCGAACGTTTGCTGGCATTGCTAGATAGCTACGGAGTGCCGCTGGATAGCATCGCAGTTATCACGCCCTTTCAGGACGTGCGCAACCAGCTTAGGGATCGCTTAGATACCAAGATCGTGCGCGGTACGATTCACACCATGCAAGGTAAAGAGGCTGCAATAATCATACTTGTCCTGGGTGGGAGCAGTGAAAACGGCGGCGCTCGCGAATGGGCAGTGTCCAAGCCTAACCTGCTCAACGTCGCTGCCACCCGGGCCAAGCGCCGCTTGTATGTGATTGGCGATCGCAATGACTGGAAGCAGCGAAAACTCTTCTGTGACGTTATTGAGCTGCTACCAGCTCATTCCCAGATAACCACCGACAGCCATGTATGACAAATACCGACGCCTTAAGTACTTCTTCTAAGCTTTATACGAAATCAGAGAGCGGGTTGGGTTTGGGGTTTTGATGGTCAGAGGTCAACGATTTTCAGCGGCACTACAGGCTTCAAACCACTGGCCTTGGCTTCCCCTTGCTTCCCCCGTTGCATTCAACGGTGGTGCTCCAGCCGCTTTGGGTGAAGACCTGCTCAACCGAGTCCACCAGGTACTCGCCATCGAGCCCTGTCTGGAAGCCTTGGGCGTTGATACTGCGCCCGGCGAACAGGTCGGTACGCCCGGGCATTTCCAGTCGAACAGCAGCGGTAAAGCGGTTGAAGGCTGTCAGCCGAGATTTGGCCGCTTGTTCGGCGGCAGATTCGTTTGGGTAGATATGCCGGTCGGTGTATACGGGAGGTAGCCCCTCAGGCGCGTCTTCGTTGTTGTTGCAGTCTGACTTGCTCAGTTGGTCAGCCCGGAGCACTTCGGTCGTCACCGGGCAAATGGGCAACCAACTATTTCGCGCTGCTACGTCGTTGACGATACTGCCCAAGCTGACGCCTTCCCAACTGCCACTGTGTGCAGTTTTGCAGCTGCCGCGCATGTCGCTGGCTTTGCCTCGGATCACCAAGGTGTCGGGTGGGCCTGACAACTCAACTTCATCCACGGTGTAACGGCCCAACCGGGCCAGCACTGTGCCGGTCTAGCCAAGGAAGATTTCGATACTGGCCCCGCGATTTGGCAAGGAGACGGCACTGTCGCGGTCATCGATGCGCAGTTCGAAGTCGTCGGACTCCATGCCGGGTTTATCCGTGGTGCGCATTAATAGCAGGCGGTCATTGATCAACGAAGTGATGTCTGCGCCGTCTGCGACGATGCGAAAGGTGGGGGTCACGGGCAAACTCCAGACATGAAAAAGCCCACTCGATGGTGGGCTATACATTTAAGTGCAACGCTGCGCTATTCGAAAACTCTCACAAAGTCTATTTTAGCAACCTCGACTTTCTAAAAATGAACAGTAAAATCATTGCAGCTAAAAGCACTATCGAAGACCACTTTATCAGGGCCAACTTTCGTTTAAGACGCACGGGAAATGCATCCAGTTCTTCTATGCTGACTTCCCCTCGCTTTAAGTAAAACCCCGGAAATGTTACCACTCCGGCTATCCACCCTACCAATAGGAGCATCCCCCAAGGCCCACCATTTTTAAGTGGAATATGAAGCCGAATAGCAGAAGATTTTTTTAAATGCGCCAACATCAAATCCATCTACGTATACGCCATATGAAGTGATGCACCCACGCACATAAAAATCCCTCCAAATATCAATAAAGAGAAGGCAAGAAATATTAGATCAGCAATGCTCACGTTCACTTAACTATCTCATAAATAACATCGCCTGTTTCCTCTCCGATTACGCCACCAATTGCGCCGGAAGCAAAAGAAGCAACACCTACCACTGCAACACCACAAATCAATGTCCCAACACCACCCGTGGGCACACCAATCGCGAAACAAACATATCCAACAGTTGAACCTGTTAACACTGCGCCTGCCACCGCACCACCTGCGGCGCCTCCCAAAAAACTACCCGCTTCAGTGAACTTAATTCGCTTGCAAGCCTTAGTATTACCCGCCGAACAAACGTCTTGAACCTTCATGTAAGAGGCAGTTCCACCAATACCCGTGCCAATCCAACCACCGAGCTTAAGATATTTAGAGGCCTTGGACACACCGTAAATATGGGTGGCATATCCCGGTATTTGATCTGCACCACCGGCCAACGTCCAGCGGTGAACCAAGCTCCGCGTAGAGATGCCAAGTGCACTTTTTAAATTTGGATGGTCCGGAAAACCTATGCCTTAACGGGTTAAAGCGGTCAAGTTCGTGTTGAGTTGTGCCAACAGTCGCTTACGCTCTGCAAAAAAATCTGCTGAGCGCAGATGTCCATCCGCTTGGAATGACCGTATGTGCAGCGCTTCAATGTCTTTAAACAGGTTTTTTACGTCGTCCAGGTTCTTGGCAAACATCGCCTCCCCGATCCCGATTGATGTGGCACCTTGGGCAAAAAGGGTTTCGATCTCGTCACGATGCCGAACCATAAAATTGGCTTCTTCCGGACTAAGCGCTTTTACCGCCTCATTGGCTTTGGCAGCGGCCGCCATCAATATCGCTTCTTCACGGGTGCATTGCAGGTTGTTGGGATCGCTCAATACGATCATCGAACCGGCATTGACAGTGCTCAGCCCGGGGTTGAGTGCATCAAATTTGCTCATCACTGCGGGGTATTGCGACGAGAACAGCGCAGCCTTTAACTGATCGACTGTCGTACTTTTGGGAACAACATAGAAGCCAGGCTCTTGCAGTGGCTGCCTGAACTCTGGCTTTGAAACCGGGAGTGGTTCTCTCTCCGGCTCAACGGGGCTATGAAAACTGCCGGGCCTGCCTTGCCCCGTAATGTGCGCATACCGACCCAAGTTGTCATCGCTTAACGGACTGAAGGGGTCGGCGTCGACCAGCAACAAATCTCCGTTTTCAACAGCCTCTACGATTTGTTGGTCACTCATTGGCCGACCGAACACATCAACATGAAATAAGTTAAGAGGCGTATGGGGCAAATGCAAAGCAAGCTCGACGTTCGCTTTTGCAAAGAATGGTGATTCTATATTTCTGAAGCTAATTCCGAGTCGTTCGCGATCTTGTCGACGAATAAGGCGCATGCAGTATTTTCCCTAATTAAAACTGACCGCGCCGATTGATGCCGGCCAACGTCTTGAAGAGCGCGGACTGTATCGGCCAGTTCTGCCAAGGATCTGTCAGACCTTTCCTTTAATTGAGAAGGCTTTATCTATTTCATGCTCGGCCATTTAAAAACGATGCCGTTTGCAGTCATCAACCCCACAACATTACCCCCTCCTCACTCGCCCCCACCACATCTGGCAAGTGAATCACCACCCCGGCCCGATACGGCTGTACCTCATCGGCCAACCCTTGGTTGGCATCGAGCACGGCTTCGACCGTGCCGTTGAGGTGGCCGTAGTAGTTTTGGCAAAGGGTATCGAGCACGTCGCCGCTAGCGGTTCTGCAGGTCGTCGCCATAGCGTACAAACTCCAAGGTAAAGCCCTGTTTACGGGGGATGCCGCCTTGCAGGAAGGCGCTTTGTTCTTCTTCGATGTTTTTTAAACACCAGTTGCCCAGTACGTCGCCGTAGCCGGTGGTCAGGCCCAGCGGCTGGAGCTGGGCGCCGATGCTGCGCAGGGTATCGAGTTGTTTTAGGCCGCCTTTGAAGCCTGGGTAGATCGCGCCTTTGAGGGTGAGGCGTTCGCTGCCCATGCCGATGGCCTGTTGGGCTGGTCCGCTGGTAAATGGAGACTTTGCTCAAGGTTAAAAGCAGGTGTTGGGTGCAGGAAGTCTGCAAGATTTAATGGTATTGGGGGATTGCGATGGTGGAGTTGGATACCGTGCTTTTTTTGATTCCACACGGACTCTCTGGGCGAACGTTAAGAACCGGGACAAACGCTTGGTGATGGCCCACACCGTGGCCAAGTGGGTCATTGAGAAGCAGCTAGGTCAGCACAAGTTGTACGTCTTCCCCTTCGGCAAGCAAGACGGAGAAGGCGACGAAACAATGGTTCACCGGATGAATGGCTCAGCCTGGAAGAAGGCTCGCGTCAGAGCGGCGAAGAGATGGCAGGAAAAGTATTTGCGGCTGGCACATGATGGCTTTTCCAGAATCCGCATTCACGACCTGAAGCACACCTTTGGCAGAAGGCTACGTGCAGCAGGCGTGACACTGGAAGATCGAAAGGCTTTGCTTGGGCATAAGAGCGGAAGCATTACGAGCCACTATTCTACCGCAGAGCTTGGGCAACTGATCGAAGCGGCAAACAAAGCATCGTCAACTGATTCGCGCGGGCCAGTGTTGACAATCTTGAGGAGGATAACGGGGTGATCCCCCCGCAAAAGTCCCTGGACATGAAAAAGCCCAACTCGCAAAAGTTGGGCTAAGTCATTGAGAAATATGGTCGGGACGGAGTGATTCGAACACTCGACCCCTAGCACCCCATGCTCCCTCGTAAAATATCGTAAGCCATTGTAATTAAAAGAAAAATATAATTCTGCATGATAGCAAAATGTACTGCTATTCGAGCTTAGGCAAACGGTAAACCATGGCCTGTGGGGTAGGTTTTGCGCAGTTTCAGTCTCCCCTCACCTCCAGTTTTTGATTGTAGCCACTCAAAACCCAATAGCTAGGCAATGACTGTTTTCGGCCAAAAGCAGCCGCTCGGCATTGGCAGAAAACCGCTAAAACTGGAAGGTACGAGAAATGAACTACCACTAACCCAAGAGTACTGAGAGCCTGTTTGCAAGTATGGTCCAGGCAGACAAAAAACTTACGCTACAAGTGATCCGGCAACTGCCTAAGCAGCCAGTTCCCGGATCAGTACTGCCTCGCGCTACCGAGGCACAGAGGTCGGGTGCTTGGTATCAAGCGGTAGTGATCTCCGGCATCACTGTACGAATTGCGTTGCGAAGGCGATCGTCGCGCGAACTTTGAATGGCTCGCGCGACCCAAGCACTAAAAACCTCGACTTTCCAATTGCGTAAGTGGGAGGCTGCCAGAGCCAAAAGTGGCTTCTTTCGATCATAAATGGCGAGTAGAGCGGCCAAGTCAACAGTAGCGATTGCGGCCGCTATTTTAGTTTCCATTTCAGTTGCTAGCGCGACGACATCAAGTTCGCTCGTACGAGCAGCGTAACTGGCGGCTAGATCCGTGATCGACTTGTCCGCAGATAAATCAATTTGCTTAAGCATCCTGTCGATACGCCGACGGCAGTATCCAAGGACTACTTCGCTCGCGTTCTTCGCGTCTGAAGCATCGGCGATAATTGCTGCCTTAAGATTGGAGAGCTTTTCTTCTAACTCGGCCCCGTCGAGGTCGTTCATTTCAAGGATCGCGCGTGACACGACGGGAAGAAGCAGAAGGTTTTCTATTTCCGACACAGGCAAAACCTGGATGCCTATTTCGGAGAGTCTGGCGCGGTCAGTTTCGTCGTGTCCATCTGCGTCTACTAGTCCCGCACATTGAATCCGTGTGAAAGCTGCATTACGACGCAGCGTGGCGACAGAATGAATAACGCTCTCGCATCCACCACGGGGCACGACGGTCAAACCTGGATAGCATGCACGGTAGAATGCATTATCTAGGCTACACTGTTCGCCTTCTACGAAAAGGATCGGCTTACGACTGCCCAAGATCAGCGTAACAAGATCCTCACTAAATCCTTCTGCCTCGGGCACGTCTTCGATAGCCCAGCCGGTGGTAGGTGAATAACTGCGCGCTACGTATTTCTTGCCCGCTCGCGACGCTGCAAACTCAAGGTCGTGGGTAATCAGGAGAAAAGCGCAGTCTGCTCGCACGGCCTCCAACTCGTCCCATAGACGGCTGAGGATCGAGCGATGGACGTGAATTTCAGGCTCATCCATGATGAAAACTGAGTCAGGGTCTGCAATTAACGCTTGGCCAATGATGTAAAAAACAGCTTTTTCACCATCGCTCATCTGCGTGATGCTGTACGAATCCCCCTCCGAATTGTCAAGGACCTGGGAAACGGTGATGTCGTCCGCTGTGATTTCCAGACAGCGTGTTGGAAGAACCCTGTGAAATATAGCTTTAAGCCTTCTCACTAAAGTATCTTGGCCCTCTATCGGAGTTCCTTCCGCCAAGGCGTTGTATGCCTTAACAGCGGTATTCGCCTGTTCGGCGAAAAGTACTTGCAGCAATGCACCAGCGTCATTGAGTATGAAGCGTGGTTGATCTTGCCCCCATCGATTCATGTTGCGGGCTTGCTGAAAGCCTCCATAGTCTTCCGGCTTAGCGTAGCCATAACGGAGCTGTCCTCTAGCTGCCTTCTCGCTAATTTTCTCGATAGCTGGGTCAAGCGCTAACATCCGCTGAGCAGAAATGCGATGTGCCTTGTCCCCAAGCTGCCGTTCACACTTCACCGCCAACTTGGTTTTTCCGCTCCCATTCGCACCAACGATTATTGTGGACAAGCCCGCACGGAGTTCAATGGGCATACACGAGCCTGTAATTTCCAGATCAATTTCTAACGTCATTGCTTCGTCCTTGAGGTAGGGGTACTGATGATGCTAAACCGCCATGTCGAAGTGCGTCCACCACGTTTATTTTGGTTAGTTGGCGCTAGACGCGCAGTATCGAATTCACGTCTAGTATGCCGCCGAGAATGCTGATAAATCAGTCTAGCGCGGCCGATAGCTGCAGCTCTCCAACGTCCTAATCTCGACCACTGAATGCCCTCGCGGCTTAAACCAGTCAGCCAATACCGGCCGGTTATGCGGCTCATCTAACCTTCCGCCGCCTCATTTGCCAGCGCTGCTACTTGGCTAAAAATGAAGTATCAGGTATCTCTGCTACCTTGCCCCGAAGGAGCTTCAAATGGACAAGATCGACAACGAGCTGATCGACCCAATAATTGAGCCAACTGGTGAGAAAGCCCACCGCGTCGCGAGAATCATGATTGGCGCAGTTCCTATCTTGGGAGGAGCTGGCGTCGAAATTTTCAACTCAATCATCGATACGCCGATGAATGACCGAAAAGTGCAATGGATGAATCAGGTCGGCAACGCGCTGAACGATCTCATCGAAGAGGGGGTACTGACTGAGCAAGGCTTGCAACAGAACGAGACTTTCATCACTACGGTATCCCAAGCATCGATGTTGGCTATACGGAATCACCAGCAGGAGAAGCTGGAGGCGCTGCGTAATGCAGTGCTGAACGTCGCAGTCGGCAATGGCCCAGAAGAGGATTTGAGACAGCTATTCCTCAACTTTATCGATGTATGCACGGTTACCCACATCCGCCTGCTCAGCCTCATGGCCGGCCCTGAAGAATGGGGCCAGAAGCACGAAGTAGAGTTTCCAAGAAATTGGAGCATGGGCGGTATAACTCAAGCCATTGAGCATGCGTTTCCTGATCTCCAAGGCAAAGAGCAAATTTACAAGGTCATCTGGGGTGACCTTTATCAGCGCGGCCTTATCAACACGCAGAGCCTTGGCACAACAATGTCGCGCGAAGGCATTCTTGCGCGTAGAACCACTGATCTGGGGGCTAAGCTCATCGACTTTCTGAGTGAGCCTTTAGAGCTGAAGTGAGGATCTAGCTGGATCAGGTACTCGTTTCGGCCATCGCGAGTCTTTGCCCTGAGAGAGGCCGCTGTTGACCGGTTGCTGCCCGTCACGAACGGCAAAAATCGGCCAACTGCGGTCACTCAGCGCCAGAACGATCTAACCTCCCAAGGCTGATACCAAGGCTTGAGTTGAGTCTCGTAATGACGTGCGGACTGCGGGCATCAAAACATTCTCTAGCCGCATTTTTGCGTGATAATCAGCATTTGCAAGCTGCCCACTCCCAAAGCCATGATATTGCCAGTATTGTATAATCCGTCGCCCGTAGTCTCTCAAACGATCGAGACAGTGAAAGAGGGATTGGAAAGGACACGTATCAGTAAGACCATGCTCGATATGACGCTTGGCCATGACTGCCCCACGAGCACTCCAGTGTCTATATCTGTAGTCTGAAATGGAGATTCATAATAATGGCAACACGATTAACTACCATAGACTTTGATGGCGCAATGGTAAGGCTAGCTCCCGACCACGAACTACCAGAAATCAGCAATACATTTACTGTAGTCGTGGGTAAAAATGGCATCGGTAAAAGCCGGCTTCTTTTAGAGCTAACCAACTTGAGTGTTGCTTTGGAGTATCACTCAAAAGTTATCGCGGTATCAACTAGCCCGTTCGATAAATTCCCAAGTCCTCGTAGGCGGAATGGTGTCTCAAGCAGAAACTATCGCTACGTTGGAATGCGTAGCGATGGTATTTATCAATCATCATCTGCAATATCTCTAATTTCATCTGCGTCCAAGGGGCTCCTTGAGAAACTTTCTGATGGCAGCGGCACACATGATCTACAGTCAGTTTTCGAATCATTAAAATTTTATCCTGTTGTTAGCTTTGTGTTGAAACCAGGATATCTGAAGGCCCGTCATAGTAGTTATGAAGTATCACGTATTGAAGGGAGCAGCCTAGCAATTGAGCTAAGGCGATTGGATCGCGAACACGGCATCCAAATTGATGAGCGATATTATGACCTTCTGGAAAGTCTTCCTCTAGGTAGGCGCCTAGAAGTGCTTGACTCGATGGTAAAAATAAACGAAGTTCTTCAGGAACGGCGAGCGCTGGAGCTTAAGGCTCACTTTTCAGTTTCTGCGCTTACAATTGATGGATATGACGCAGACATTTCTTACATTCGCGCCATTATAGTTCTTCTGGATGTTGGCTTAATGCGTCTTATGGATTTAAGGCTGCAGAAAAAAGATTTTGGTGAACTTTCCCTGAAAAAGGCAAGTTCGGGTGAGCAGTGCTTGCTGGTCCTTATGTTAGGAATCGCGGGACATATTACTGATGGGTCGCTAATTCTGATAGATGAGCCCGAAATTAGTTTGCACCCAAGATGGCAGGAAGAGTTTATGTTGCTCCTCACATCTTCTTTCGCAAGGTATAGAGGATGTCAGTTTATCGTCGCCACCCATTCCCCCCAAGTAATCTCAAGACTGAAAGGACCTGGATGTTACATCACATCTCTTTCTAGAAGAGAGTTGTATCGCGCAGAGGACTTTCATGATAAGTCGGCTGACTTCCAACTGGCCGAACTTTTTGACGCGCCAGGGATAATGAATGAATATATTTCGCGACTAGCGTTCAACTTGTTGGCAAAAGTAAAATATAGCAAAAAAATGGACGAATCTTCAAATAATGAACTGAGGCGCTTACTTGAGTTCAATAGTCAGTTAGAACATAACGACCCTGTAAAAGAACTAATTCATTCAGTTGCCACGCTGTGTGAGACTTATGCCGACACTCAATAATGCAGTAACACTTAGTGAAGAAGCGCAGGGCTTGATACAGGCTAAAATAAATACGGAAGGATTCTCACACGAAAACTGGGGGGATGATGATCTGCTTCCTGTTCGGCGTGAAATTCGGGAGTTTTATCGCAATGCCCAGCGTCTTATTTGTGTATATTGCCTAGGCCCAGTTTCAAATCGTTCTGCCGCGGGGGCGCCGATTGAACATATCGTGCCAAAATCACAGCATTTAGGGTTCATGTTTGAGCCGAAGAACCTATGTGTAATTTGCCCTGACTGCAATGAGTACAAATCCAAGCGTGAAACTCTGGCTGACCCCATCTTAGTAGCCAGTCGAGTAAATTACCCAAATAACTCTAACTTGTTCCGTATTGTTCATCCCCATTTTGACGACTATGACGAGCACATCGTTAAGTGTGAAAGGCTGTATGTCGAATGCTCCGATAAAGGGGGGTATACAATTTATGCCTGCAATCTTAACCGTTTTTTTAGAAGATTTGGAAGATGTGAGGAACTAGTGAATGATGTTGCCTTGGTTCAACAATCTGAACGTTTCTACGACGAAGGAATAGTTGAACTCCAACTATGAAAGGCCCGACCACGCTTATATTGAGCGGCAGAGAGGTCGGTCGATGTGTCAATGATCGTCAAAGTAACTCAGCTTTTTGGTTGAAAAGCTGTAATAGGTTTTAGCGTGGGTTTGACGATCAGTGTCAGATCACAAGAGAATGGTCCACTATGTTATCAACGGAAGATCAGAGATTCATATCTCAAGAAATGAAAATTTTGCTTGAATCCATTGACTTTAAGGTCACTGGGCACGCTCTATTGCCATATAGGGAGCAATTTGAATCTGCCATTTCTTTTTTTATACATTCTATTCGCGCCCAAAACAAACTTGACTATACACCTAGTCGCAACTCATTTGAAGATAGTCCTGCTGAAAAAGAAATAAATGAGTATAGCGCCGAATTGTCTAAGACTCTTTTTGAGGCCGAAGCAGTCTCTGTGCTCGATTCATTAAGGCACGCATTTTGCTCATTTGCTTATAATGGACTCCACCAGTTATTTACGCGCCAAGAAAATGAGAATTGGTATCCCAAGGTAATTCTTGACGAAGAATTAAGACCCAATGACATTAACAAGCTACCAGACATAGTTGTCCTTTACAGAGGTACAGATATAGCCGAATTCAATTCAGCGAACTATGGTCAATCATGGACCACATGCAAACGAATAGCCGATGCTTTTGCATTCAAAAATTATATTGGTCAGTCATGGTTTAAAAATAGCGAAAGAGTGGTTTTGGAGACCAAGATTTCAAAAAAACACGCCTATTTTTCAGATCAATCGGGCGAGTTTGAGGTTGTCATTGACGTTAGAAATATTGGATGCGTTAAAATAATAAATAGCTTACTTGATGCTGGGGAAAGTTAAATCTTACCCTTAAGTCACATAGAGGCCATGTATGAGTGATGTTGTTTCTAGAATCAACCAGGGAAGATATGACTCTGAAAAAAGTCTACTGAGGCTACGCGACAACGCTATTAACAATAGCCGAATTGATGTTCTTGATTCAGTAAATCAACGCCTTAAAAAATGTCATCCAAAAATCTATGAGCGGCTCATTGGGCCGCTTCATGAACGCAAGAGAGAGAAAGCATTTAAATGCTATTGTAACAACCCTCAGAGTCTTCATGTTATTTATCAAGACATCATAAGTGGCGAAGTTCATGTTCATTCGCTAATGTGTGACGACTGCTGGCAAAAAGATATCGCGAAGACATGGGGCTACTATGGCTGGGCAAGCAAATTGATCCCACAGAAAACGTGGGACGCTTTGTGCGAAAAACGTGCGTATGAAAAATTCGTTGAGTGAATCGACCCCAATTGAGTAGATGCCTTGAATGTCTGCTCTTGGCCGAAAGCTGCCGCTCGGGAGGGGAGTCTTTATACCCATTGCAGCGTTTAGCACCGGTATAAATCGACAAGGGCGATTTTTGCGTTCAACAAAGGAGGAGAGTATGTCTCTATCAAAAACGAAGGAACGATTGCTCCGCTTGTTAGGGCAGGACGACAACAGCGTCATAGCGCTGTCGGGGAAGTGGGGCACAGGCAAGACGCATCTGTGGAACGAGGTCAGAACTGCCTCTGCCGACGAGAAGGCCAAGAAGGCTCTCTACGTGTCGTTGTTTGGTCTCTCGAGCGTCGACCAAATTAAGCGCAAACTGATCGAGTCGGCAATTCCCGGCGTTGAGTCTCATGGCGGCGTTTTCGACGGTATTAAAAACCTCTTTAACGCAGGCATGTCCGCCGCCTCGCAGCACTACAAGGCGATGGCCGCCCTCAAGGACCTCAACGTGTTGTTGATGGCCCCGGTCGTGCTCCGAAACAAGCTAATAGTCATCGACGACATTGAACGCAAGCACACTAAGCTCGGTATCGACGAGGTCTTGGGCTTCATCGACGACTACTCCAAGCAGTTCAACGTGAGGTTCCTCTTAGTGTTGAACGACGACCAGCTATCCACGGATGGCGGCCAGGCGAAGCTGTGGGAGACCTTCCGCGAAAAGGTCATCGACGAGGAAGTCAGGCTACAGACCTCCCCGGAGGAGGCGTTCTCGATAGCCATCAAGCTGACGCCATCGAAATACGCGCAGGGGCTGGATCGAGCCATTGCGATCTGCGGGCTCACCAACATCCGCATAGTGGGCAAAGTGCTGAAAACCGCCAACCAGATTTTGGCTGGTCGAGATTTGGACCAAGCGATCCTGGCGCGAGTGGTGCCGTCGATCGTCCTGTTTTCCACGATCCACTACCGCGGCATCCCAGACGGGCCCGATTTCCAATTCGCGCTGAACGTGGCGAATCCGGACTGGATGCATTTCGGCCGGGACAATAACGCAGAGCTGACTGAGCAGGAGAAGCTCGAGGACAGTTGGCGCTTGCTCATGCAAGAACTCGGCGTTCACGGCTGCGACGAGTTCGAGAAAGTGCTCGTCGATTTTTTGGAGTCCGGACTGTTCGACGCGGAGCGTGTGCAGGCCATCATTGACCGGCTCATCGCTGGGACGCAGTCGCTACAAGCCAGGGAGACTGCGCACGACTTCTTAAAGCGGGCGTTTTGGGACCATCGGCTAAGCGACGCCGATCTGCTGGCTGAAGCCGGCCAGTTCCCCGCCTGCGCCGAATTGCTGGACCCCTACATCGCGACCCAGCTCTTTGACGCGCTCTGCGAGTTCCCTGAGGGGCAAGCGCTTGGCCATGCAATCATCAATGCGTGGATAACCGCCTTCGAGGAGGAGAATTACCAGTACGTAGAGGATGACAACCCGTTCAACAACCCGATCCATCCAGATATTCAGGCAGCGTTTAATGCTGCCAAAGCTCGGACCCAAGCGAGCACAACCATAGTCGACGCTTGTCTCGACATCATAAATAACCGGGGTTGGGGGACACTACAGGAGTTGGCTATGAAGCGGGCTACGGTAGCGGATTTCGATGCTGCAATACGAAGTATGGAAGTAGACACGCTGCGTCGGTTCATGCGGCGGATGATTGAAATGTGTCTTCAACGGTCGACTTACGACGCTCACTTCGGCACGGCGACCCAGCACTTCCTTGACGCATGTCGAGCGATTTCGAGCGACTCGAATTCCCCTCGGCTCGCAGCGTTGATTAACAAGCTTTTCGCCAAAACAGCATTAGCAGTTGAGCTTACCCCGCTAACCACCGCACAAGTTGAGTCTGTTGTGAAGGCTGACTAGCTGAAATCTCAACTAGGTGGTTTGCACTTCCTAGACTTGCAGAACTTCCTCAACATAAAGACCGCGGGCACACCCACCACCTCAATAGCAGTATCTCCATAATAGGAAAAACTGATGGCGCTTGACGATAGCTTATTGTATACCCGCCTCGATTTTCGCATGCCTGCTCGGGGTTGATAATCGTCATGTGTGACTGACTGCTTCTGGCCGGTTGCTGCCCTTCAATATTGCCCATTAAGAAGCTTGCTTGGGCCTAGCTTGAGGAGTCCATGGCCGGGGACTTATGAACGCTTTATCAATGCAGCAACAAGTTCGAGGAAAAGATGATGAGCAGTGACAAAAACGAGCACAAAATCACTCTGCCCCCCGGCTCTCGATTTCGGCGACAGGCTGGTCCGTATACTTAGATAACGGCCGTCCGCGTTACGCCGTCCAGGTAATTGCGCCGGATGAGCAGGCGAGATGCCAGGTCGAGGACAACTCACAGATCATGGGCACTCCCGGCAAGCACTTTTATGTGTGGGATATCAAGAACGATTCAACTTGGCCTGTTTTCCTGACCCTGACAGTGGATGGAGTGACGGTAGGGAAGGACAACGACTGACGAACTATTCGAGGAAACCGAAGCATGGAGTCCCGTCATACGCTGATAGCTTTGGGTTTGATTATCGCCGCCATAATTGCGGCGAATACTTCAGCCTGCAATCCACCGGCACATACAGCATCCTCACGCAGCAAGCGAAGCAGATCTGCGATGAAGTTTACGCTGACAGCGAGGACGCTAGCGGATACGGCGATTGCATCAGCTCAGCAAAGCGAAGCCTCGAAAAATATTAATTGACGGAAAAAGGAAACTCCGCATTGAAGTATCTCATCTTTTTAAGCGTCACCGTGCTCTTGGCCGGCTGTGGTCAGGAATCCAAGCCAGCGAATGTACTTCACCTTGCTCCGATCACACCTGGTGCCATTCCCGAAAAGATCGGCGGCTGCGAGGAAGGTTGCAAGAAACTGGACAAGTTTGCTCAGTGGCAACCGCTGCTCGCTCCGCTGGTTGAAATGCACCGCAAGCAGGAGAAGTGCTCCTCAGTTGAGTATGCGATGCCCGATATCGACTCTGACCCAGTGGACCCGAAGTTTTATGTCCAGTGCAAAGATGTGAGAAGCGGCCAGCTTTACAACACCTTCTACACGCGGACACAGATCGAGATGGGTACGCCTGCGACGGGTGAGCCGGTATCCCGTGCGTATGCTGAACCTCTTTGTGCAGGCCAATTGGCTGAGAAACTGCCCGGTGCCACAATTGCCAACCAAGGCTTTTACGAAGCACCGAATGGCTCAGTACGCCTAACCTATGACTTAAAAGTAAATGGCGTCGACAAGAAGGCGGCTTGTCTAGTTAGCCACGAGTCTGTTGAGTTCAACGTCGTCCAGTAGCTTAGTAATCAAGGAAAAAATGACTCTCGCAATAAACGTGACTTTTGGCCTACCGCCGCAGATGCGGACACTGATTGACTAGGTGAAAACCGAGGAAATTCGCTCAGTCCCCTCAAAGGGACGTTTCATGTAAAGTTGAGCCGTAAGACAAGAATTTTAAGGCCGTTAGAGGCTCTGCATGGGTTCTGGAGATATTCCGATGAATTTTTTGAAAGTAATATTGGCTGTCACTTTTTTTGCTGCTGCTCCCTCATGGGCTGGAGATTTGACTGGACCTCAAAATAATGCAGTCAGATCAGCGAAGCAGTATCTCAGCATGACGGGCTTCTCACGGAATGGGCTTATTCATCAGCTTTCATCTGATGCTGGAGAGGGTTTCGACGTTTCTGACGCTACGATAGCAGTGGACAGCATGAACATTGACTGGAACCAGCAGGCGGTGAGGTCAGCGAAGCAGTATCTCAATATGATGGGCTTCTCGTGCAAAGGCCTCATTAAGCAACTTTCCTCGAGCGCTGGAGAAAAATACACTGTGGACCAAGCAACCTACGGGGCAAAACATGCAGATGGTTGCTGAAGAACGCCGTGCTTTAAATTGCCCTTAGTTTCGTAGACGCCATCAAGCTACAAGGAAGGGTTGCTAACCCAGCATAACTGTCCGCTTCTGGCCCATAGCAGCCCTTCGTCACGGACTGCTATCGGTTTCAAACCTACCAACCTAAAACAAACCTCCCAACGCCTCTGGAACCCAATTCATCACAATCAGCTCCCCCGTCACCTCAGCCTTCCCCTGCCGCTGATTCGTGGTCGTGTACCGAATCTCCGTCATCTCAAAATGAAACCCTTCAAACACCCGCCTAATATCCGGGTGGTCGTTGATGCTGACCATGACCTTGCCTTTGCAACGTCGCATAAAATCAGCCATGCGCTCGTAGTTTTCAAACGGAAAGTCGACGCCATACCCTGCCGTCTGCCAGTAAGGTGGATCCATGTAGTGGAAGGTGTGCGGCCGGTCGTAACGCTCTGCGCACTCAAGCCACGGTAGGTTTTCAATGTAGGTGCCTGCAAGGCGTTGCCAGGCGGCTGAGAGGTTTTCTTCGATGCGTAGCAGGTTGATTGCCGGTGCGGTTGTTGCGGTGCCGAAGGTCTGGCCGGAAACTTTGCCACCAAAGGCATGATGCTGCAGGTAGAAGAATCGCGTTGCGCGCTGGATGTCGGTCAGGGTTTCCGGGCGGGCCATTTTTTGCCACGCGAATATCTGCCGGGAGCTGAGGGCCCATTTGAATTGGCGCACGAATTCTTCCAGGTGGTTTTGTACGACGCGGTAGAGGTTTATCAGTTCGCCGTTGATGTCGTTAAGCACTTCGACTGGAGCAGGTTGCGGGCGCATAAAGAACAGCGCACCACCGCCTGCAAACACTTCGACATAACATTCATGAGGTGGGAAAAGTGGCAGCAAACGGTCGGCCAGACGGCGTTTGCCGCCCATCCAAGGAATGATGGGTGAAGTCATTGCGTGCAAGTCCTTTCTGTTTTTTAGATTCAGGTGCTAGGCTCGCTGCGCTTTGTGCACAGAGCGGGAGCCTTGGCGGGGCTTGCAGGTCTGAACTGCGGGTTCGGTGGCCGGGCTGGATGTTGATGCATCCAGTGTCGGCCGCTCCTTTTACTGTGTGCTTGAGACTTCTTTTGCGTAGGCCTGACAAGCCTGCAGGGCGATCAGTCCTTGGTCGCCGTCGCCGGTGATTCCGATAATTCGTTGAGCATGCGCTCGGTCAAGTTGGGCGCGATGGGTTCCATGAACCACGCCGCCGGTGCCGGTGGGGGCTTGCATTCGGTCACAACCAGTTGCGTCAGTGGCGTCGAGTAGGACTGACAGCCGCAGGTCAGCAGTAGCAAGGCGATCGCGCAGGCGGGTTTGATGGATTTTTTCATCACTCAGAGCTCGGTAGTGAGATTGTTCGCTGGCTGCCAGCCATTGCTCCAAAGCGAAGCGCTTGCCCTGCTCTTCTAGGATTAACGCCGAATTGGTGTTGGCCAGATGGGTGAGTACGGTTTGATGCGCGGCTTTCTGTGTGGCCAGCTCTTTGCCGTAGGCGTTTGCCTGCCACTTCCACGCCACCCACGCGCTGCCAGTCATTAGCGCTAGGATGATGGCTAATGCCCCTCCCCGCTTCACCGCCTCGACATTCACGCCAACACCTTTAGTGCCCGGGCGTACAGAACTTTGCGTTCGGCAGCGCCATTCTGGCCGCCGTTGATGCGCCGCGTGATGGTGTCGAAGTGCCCGGCATCGGCCAGTGTGTTCAGACCATTGGTTGCCCAATACCACGCTGCAGACAAACACGCATATTGTGGCTGCTCGAGCAGCTCGGGATGGTTGAGCAGATCAATGCCCAAGGCTTCGCCGCACGCTTGATAATTGGTGCGGCCGGTGATTTGGATTAGGCCTCGGCCACGGTATTTCTGACCGTCACCGTCGGCCTCAGGGGTATTGCCCAAGCGTTGGGCGAGTGAGCCGGTGTCGTATTTGCTCAGGTAGTGATTACCACCCAATTCGCGCACGTATCGCAGTTGGCCCGATTCGTGGCCGATCTGGGCGATAAACGCGGCAGTACGCTGGGGGCCAATGATTTGATAGCGAACCATGGCGGCGTTGATGACGGGTACAAAAACGCCGGCGAATTGGCCGGCGTTTGGGAGGATCTGCAGGAGTTGTTGCCGCGTAATCGACATGGGGTTTTCCTAACGAAAAAACCCGCTCAAGGCGGGTTGGGTTTGGGGTTTTGATGGTTAGAGGTCAACGATTTTCAGCGGCACCGCTGGCTTTAAACCACCGGCCTTGGCTTTCCCTTGTTTCCCCCCGTTGCATTCAACGGTGGTGCTCCAGCCGCTTTGGGTGAAAACCTGCTCTACCGAGTCCACCAGGTACTCGCCATCTAGCCCCGTCTTGAAGCCTTGGGCGTTGATGCTGCGCTCGGCGAACAGATCGGTGCGCCCGGGCATTTCCAGTCGAACAGCAGCGGTAGAACGGTTGAAGGCTGTCAGCCGCGCTTTGGCCGCTTGTTCGGCGGCGGATTTGTTGGGGTAGATATGCCGGTCGGTGTGCACGGGGGGCAGTCCCTCAGGCGCGTCTTCGTTGTTGAGGGTGATGATGTGCAACTGGCCGGTGTTTGGATCCTGATGTTTGGTCATCACGGCTTTGTGGGCGCTGCGATCGGCTAAACGAAACTGCCAACGGCTTACGTCGCTGCGGGTCAATGTGACTGCGCCCAAGAGCTTGCCGCTTGCGCTCTGCCCCGCTTGGCGCGGCATGACCAGTAACAGGCCGTCGGCCACTTTGGCGGTGCAGTCGTATTGCTTGGCCAACCGGGTGATGAAGTTGAAGTCTGACTCGCTCAGTTGATCAGCCCGGGGCACTTCGGTCGTCACCGGGCAGATGGGCAACCAGCCATTTCGCACTGCTATGTCGTTGACGATGCTGCCCAGGCTGACGCCTTCCCAACTGCCACTGCGTGTGGTTTTGCCGCTGCCGCGCATGTCACTGGCTTTGCCTCGGATCACCAACGTGTCGGGTGGGCCTGACAGTTCGACTTCATCCACGGTGTAACGGCCCAACCGGGTTAGCGCTGTGCCGGTGTAGCCGAGGAAGATTTCGATGCTGGCCCCGCGATTTGGCAAAGAAACGGCGCTGTCTCGGTCATCGATGCGCAGTTCGAAGTCGTCGGACTCCATGCCGGGTTTGTCAGTGGTGCGCAGTAATAGCAGGCGGTCATTGATCAGCGACGTGATGTCAGCGCCGTCTGCGACGATGCGAAAGGTGGGGGTCATAAATGCTCCAGACGACAAAAGCCCCGCACAAGGCAGGGCGTGAAGGGCAAAACGGCTGCATGCGGGCAGCATGTATGGAACATGACCGCATGTCATACGCTGCCAAGGAGTCGCTAGGTTTGGCTTTAAGGATGGAGTAGGATTAAAACCTACTCAGCCCGGGAGGCTTATCATGCGCAGCACTCAACAATTCAGTATCACTCTGCCCATTCAGATGGCAGAAGCGGTGAAAGCTAAAGTTGCTGCCGGTGAGTACGCCACTGAAAGCGAAGTCATTCGTGACGGCCTACGAGCGTTGATGGCCCGTGACCGCGCGCTGGAAAGCTGGCTTGTCGGCCAAGTAGCTCCCGCTTACGATGCCCTAAAAGCAGACCCTTCTCGTGCATTAAGCATCGATGAGGTGCGTGCCCGGTTAGCAGCAGAGCATCAGAACGCAACGACCGAATCTTGATGGCGTATTCCATTGAGTATTCACCTGAAGCTGTGGAGCAATTGACGGCGCTCTACCGATTTATAGCCACGGCGGCGTCCCCAGAAGTTGCCAAACGCTACACCGACGCTATCGTGGCCTACTGCGAAGATTTACGAACGTTTCCCCTGCGAGGAAATCAACGCGACGATATACGCCCAGGTTTGCGTATAACGAACTATCGCAAGCGGGCCGTGATTGCTTTTGCCGTTGATGGCAAGCAGGTTTTTATCATTGGCATTTATTACGGCGGGCAAGATTTTGAGACGGCCTTGCTATTCGAGTCCGATGATCACCCCCACAACATCACCCCCTCCTCACTCGCCCCCACCACATCTGGCAAGTGAATCACCACCCCGGCCCGATACAGCTGCACCTCATCGGCCAGCCCTTGGTTGGCATCGAGCACGGCTTCGACCGTGCCGTTGAGGTGGCCGTAGTAGTTCTGACAGAGGGTGTCGAGCACGTCACCGCTAGCGGTTCTGCAGGTCGTCGCCATAGCGTACAAACTCCAAGGTAAAGCTCTGTTTACGGGGGATGCCGCCTTGCAGGAAGGCGCTTTGTTCTTCTTCGATGTTTTTTAAACACCAGTTGCCCAGTACGTCGCCGTAGCCGGTGGTCAGGCCCAGCGGCTGGAGCTGGGCGCCGATGCTGCGCAGGGTATCCAGTTGTTTTAGGCCGCCTTTGAAGCCTGGGTAGATCGCGCCCTTGAGGGTGATGCGTTCGCTGCCCATGCCGATGGCCTGCTGCGCCGGTCGCCGGGTGAGGCGTTCTTGGGAGGCCCAGCGAAACTCGGTTGAGCGCACCAGCTCTTCAAAGGCGGCGGTATCCAGGTTGAAGTAGTACGGCTTGGCTCCGGTTTTGAGCGGTTGAATGATCAGCAGGTGCGGGAACGGTTTGACCGATTCCATGGCCGGTGTCAGGTCGCCTCCAAACGCTGCGGTGGGGATGATGCTGCCCAGCGCGGGGTTGGCCTTGCCTGCGATTTTGTTGATGGCGGTGGCAGCTTTGCCCGCTTGCTGTTTGAGGGTGCCGAGGCGTTCTTCTATTTGCGAAGCTGCCCGCACGCCTTTGTTGTAGGTGGCGACGACGGAGCCGACTTTGGCTTGCGCGGCGTTGATGCCGCGCATCAGCCGCTGGGCCTTGTCGGCGGTCTGCGGGTTGATAAAGGGCAAGTCACCCAGTTCTGAGGCGGCGCCGGTGATTTCGCTGATCGCTCCATTGAGCGGTCCTAACATGCCATCGAAGCTGCGCCGCCCGGTGACAGCGGCTGCCGTCAGGTATTTAAGCCCTGCTTGCAGTTGTTCCAGGTAGCTCATGTTGGTTCCTTATCCCACGTGCGGTTCGTCATACAGGTTGCGGCTCGACAGTTGCTGGCCGAATTGTTCCATGTGCTGCTGCAGGTGCGGTTGCAGCTCACGGGCCAACGCGGCCGGGTCTTTGACGTCACCTTTGACGGTGATCTGCAACGGCGCCGAGATGTCGATTTTCTGCTGGATTTTCGGCGGCTCAACCTTAAGCACTGGCTCTACGGTAGGCGGCATGGCCAGCGGGCCGGTCGCCGGGCCGTTGGTGAATGACCGCACCACGGCGCCCATGTTGACGGCGCCGGGCACGCCTTGGGTTAACCGGGAGCTGTAAGGCACCGACGTGAGAACAGCCGCAGGTGTTTTTTCGGTGTCGCTGCCGAACCATGATTTGCCGAGCATGGCGCCCAAGCTTTCGCCGCCCATGCTGCCGAGGATGCCGCCGACTACACCGCCAATGGCAGTGCCCAGCACCGGTACCACGGAGCCGATAGCCGCACCCGCCGCTGCGCCTGCCAGTGCACCGGCCATGTTGCCCGCCGCTGCGCCGTAGCCTTCGGCTTTGGCGTCTTGGGTTTCGGCACTCTGGTAGGTGTCGAGGATGCGCAAGCCGCCTTCAAACAGGGCGGCGCCGGGGATGACCTTGCCTGCTTTGCCCACCAGGTTCATTGCCCGTGCTGCACGCCCGGGCGCGGGGGCTGGAGGCATTGGCGGCCGTGGTGGGTGACCACCACCAGCACGTCGTCGGTTGTTACGGTTGCTGCCGCGATTGCGACGGCTGCCACGCCCTGCTCTACCGCCCATGTCGCCTGCGTTGACCACGAAGACTTTTTGCGGGCCTGTGTCTTCGTCGTCATCACCTTTGGCTTCGCGCAGGACGTCGAGCACTTTGAGGCCGGTTTCGATAGGGTCGAAGCCTGCCTTTTCGTCGCCTTCGCCTTCGCCTTCGCTTTCGTTCTCTTTTTTGCCGCTCCACGCTTTAAGGCCGATTTCAGCAATGTTCAGGAGTTTGGAGCTTTTGCTGTCCGGTCGGCTGTCATCGCTGCCGTCGGCATTGGTGACGAAGACTTTTTGAATGTCGTTCTTGTCGCGGGCGCCCATCACGCCACGGGCGATGTTGACCAAGCCCTTGCCCATTTTGAAGGCGCTGAAAGCAGCCGCGACTACCCCAATGGCGCTGACCGCCAACGTGGTACCGCTAATGACTTTCGGAAACTCGCCCGCCAGTGCGGCAATGCCGTTACCGACCTTGGTCAGGCCATCGGCGGCCATGTCTGTCAGCGGGCGCAACGCGTCGCCGATCCGGGTCATTGACGCTTCCATGCTCGCTGCGGCCGAGCCCCATTTCGCAGCCGAGGTGGCGCGGGCATCGGCCGCGTCTTTCTCGATTTTGATCTGGCCGTCGGTGCCCTTGATGTCGGACATGTCTTGCTTGATCTTGCTGCCGTATTTGATCTGCGCGAGCAGCCCGGCACTGGCGCTTTTATCGCTGACGATAGAGGCCAGCCCTGCCGCCTGAATCAGCGCGACCATGGCCTGCTCTTCTTCAACGCTGCCTGCTTTGGCCGCCTGTATCTTGCCTTTGAGGGCTTCGACGCGTTTGGCTCTTTGCGGATCCTGCTTGGCGATCAGTTTTTCGCTGAGCAGGATGAACGCCTCGACCGGGTTATCGGCTTTGCCGCTCTGGGTAGCGGCCAGAATGGAGCCGGTCAGGTCGTACCCGGCCTTGGCGAAACGCTCTTGGCTGGTGCTGCTGATCACCGCGTTAAGCAGGTTGTCCATGTTGGTCGCGGCAGCAGCGGCATCTTGAGTCTGTGAGTACTGCGATTGCAGGCTGGCACCGAGAAAGCGCACGGCTTCGGGACCTTCCATGCCGAGGCGTTTGATGGTGCCAAGCAAGGCTGGCATGTACTTGGCCATGTCCTTGGGGCCAAAGGCGCCGATGTCACCGGCGGCGGCCACTTGGCCAAGGATCGCGCCCATGTCTTCTTTGGCCACGCCCGCCTCTTTGAAGGCGCTGAACAGGGTGGCGATGGTCTCGCCTTCCATGCCTTGGCCATCGATCAGGTCGGCGATCAGTGGTGCGTAATCCACCGACTCTTCCCAGTCGATACCCTTTTCAATCAAGCCGCTCACAGCGCTGGCCAAGGCTTTTTGGCTCATGCCTTTACGGGTGGCGACGTGGGTGATTTTGTCAGCCATTTGCTGTTCGGCATCGGTACCGGCGGTGTGCGCCCAGATCGACATTTGGCGGATCTGAGCTTGGTAATCGGCCGATATTTTGGTCGGTACCGCCAAGGCCGCCACGCCAATGGCGGCTTTGCCCAAGGTGCTTTTGAGCCCCGCCCGGCCTTCGCTGAGCTGGTTATGCCCTTTGGCCTTGAGTTCGGCGCTGTTCGCCGTGCTGCCCAGTGCGTGGTAGGCCTTGTCGAGCCGCCCGACCTCAATGCCCTGCTTGCGCAAGCTGTCGAGGTTGGCGTTAAGTCGGTTGAGTAACGTGGTTGCACCGGCGGCACCGCTGTCATGGGCTTTTTTCCATTCGTCACGCAGGCGCATGGTGTCGCCAATGGTGCGTTGCAGCACGCGGGCTTTGGCGCCGGTGGCTTGCAGTTTTTTAACTCGGGTTTCAACGTCTTTAAAGGCACTGCCCACGGTGGAGCTGACCGCGCCGCCAATGACGAGGCCGAGTGCCAGTTTGTTGGCCATGTGCTTGCCCTACCCTGTGAATGCCCGGCAGCAGCTCACTCCGTGAGCCACCAGACCATTTCCGAAAACGGCATGTCGACGATCTCGGCGGCAGAGAAATTCAGCTCTACGGCCAGACGCTTAGCCAGGTACTTGAGGGTTTTGGGCGTGCAGTTCGTCTTCATTGACCAGACGAAAATAGCCTTCCTGCAGGCGCCCCCAGTCCAACAGTTTCAGGGCTTCAAGGTCTTTGACACCGACACCGGTCAAGCTGGAAAACAGCGACATTTCACGCTTCTCGGCGTCGTTGCCCGAGGTGGCCACGGCGGCACGCACATCGCGCACGGTCGGGGCCCGCATAAATAGCGAGTCGGTTTTGACGTGGTTGAGTTCCGAGGCGTAGCGCAACATCACGGTGACGCCTTCGTCGCTCAGGGTCAGCCATGCCGGGATCGGGTTTTTATCGGGAGTCGTCATGGTTATGTCCTCAGAGGCCAATGGCGTTACGTTCGGCGGCCAGTTGATCGACGCCATCAATCACGCGCACGCAATTGACCATGTCGATTTCGTACATCACCCGACCGTCGATTTCGAGCTTGTAGTAGTGCACGGCCATCCCGTGCTTGATCTCGGCTTTGTCGCCGGGTTTCCAGTCGCCCATGTCGACTTCTTTGAGCAGGCCACGCAGGGTGGCGATGACCGGGGTGATCTGGCCCTTGAGCCCTTTGAACGAGCCACGAAACACGGCGTTGCAGCCAGTCTGGTCGGACAGGCCAAAGTACTTGAGCGATTCACGGCGCACGCCGGTGGTGGTCCAGTTGGCCTCCATTTTCTCAAGGCCCATGTCCATTTCGATTTCACCGGCCATACCGCCGCCGCGATGCCCTTCGGTTTTGAGGGTCATTTTGGGCAGGGTCAGTGAGGGCACGTCGCCGGAAAAACTGATGCCGTCGACGAACAGGTTGGTGTTGCTCAACACTTGCGGAATCATTGCGGCCTCCTCAGGCGGTGGTTTCCAGCACTTCGGTCAGCCATTGGTTGGTGACTTCAACACGGAAATTTGGGTTTTCGGCAGGCGGTACATCGGTGAAACGAATGTTCCAGTACACCTTGCCCTGCTCCAACTGGCTGGCCGTGTTCAGTTCAGGGTCGGCAAACACTTCGAAGTTGATCACCGCCCCCTGATTTTTCAGGTCACGCATAAAGGCTTGCAGGCCTTCGGTGACGTCCTTTACGTAGGTTTTGGTGATCGAGCGGTCAACCGCCCATTTGTGCCCGAACAAGATGGCGTCCATCACGATGTCCAAGGTGCGCACGCGGGTGACAAACGACCACTTCGCATCGGCCGACAGGGTACGGTTGCCCCACAGGCGATAGCCGCCATCGCGGATGATGGTGGTGATGTTGGCGTTGTTGAGCAGGTTGGCGCGGCAGGTTTCGTCGCCGTCCAGAAACTCAATCGGGCGCGTGGTACCGGTGATCCCGACCAGCTCTTTGTTGGACGGTGAGGCCCAGAAGCCGTACTCGGTATCGGTCCAGGCAAACAAGCCCGCCGCAAAGGCCGAGGCCGGGGCATCGACGGTTTTGTTGAGTAGCGTGTCCCACTGCTGCACACCGGGGTCGACCATAAATACGCGCTTGCTGCCGAACTCTTTCGCATAAGCCAGCACCGCCTCATCGGTGGTGTTGGGGCCGTCGACGATGGCAATCGCCCGCAGCTTGCCGGCCAGTGCATCCATGGCCGTGGCCACCGCTTGGGTGGCCGAGTGTTTAGGCGCGATCAACAACCGTGGCTGGGCGTTGAAACGGCTTTTGCCATCGAGCAGCGCTTGCAGGCCGGTACGCTGGCCCGAGACCAACACCCCGCCGATAATGGCCGAGGTCTGCAACGCCGGGTCATCCAGCTTGGCCACGCCACAGGCGACGATCACCGCTTTGGCGCGGATAAACACGGCCTTGGCGGCACGGGTGATGGCTGAGTCGTCGCCGAACGCGGCCACCGCTTCGCGCTCGCTGGTGAGCAGCACCAAGTCGTTGGGTTGTGCGGTCGCGGTCTCGCCGGGGGTGAAGGTGTCGACCAGCCCGATGATCGAGGTGGACGGTAGCGCGATGAAGCGCGCGCCCGTGTCGACCAGCGTCACGGTCACGCCGTGAAAGCGGCTTGTTGTGCTCATGAATTGATGCTCCAGAAACGACAAAGCCCCGCAATGCGGGGCCGTAGGATGAGAAGGAGATTATTGTTTGCGGGGGGGGGGTTCAGGCCAAGGGAATTGCACCTGAATCTCATTGAAACGCTCGATCGCTTTGTCGCGCACGGCCTCCCAACCAGATTCACCCATGTTCTGCATGCGTAAAACTTCGGAAAACAGTCGATCTGTCCCTGTGATGGGATGCGCATAAGCACGCATACGGTTTGCTTCTACGGCCTCTTGCGTTAGAGGAGGTGCCTGAGGCGCAGCGATGAGGATCGGTTTTTGGTTTTCGTCTAATACGGCGCGCATACCGCGCGTAATGCCGTCAAACAGGTATCGGTAGTCCTCGTCAGACAACGCAATCAATTGCTCGTCTGGCGGCAGTTTGCAGTCCGGGTTGGCGATGCGGACCAAAGGCGGTGTCGTGTCTTCGTCCCGTTCCGGGTCATAGACCCAATCAGGGTCGGCGATCAATACGGTCCTTTCCCCGGACGCATCGCTGTTCGGAAAACCCAGTGTTTTTTTGTCAAAGTACCAGGTCATGTCTAATAACCCTCCGCCTGAATAAACAGGGTTAAATCGACGGCTTGAACTTCGCTCACCCATTCGTGAAACGCTATTTGACAGGCGTGCGTACTCTTTGCCGCGACGACATACATCGCTGACGCTCTGGCCGGTGAGGTGACGGCGCTGGACTGGCCAAAGGTAATAACCACCGATGAGCATTCATTGGGGAACTGCAACGCCCACACCACATCAGTTCGGGTGCCCGGGGTAACATCGTTCACCAGGATTTTTCTGCGTTGGCGTATAAAGCCGGTGTCTGCACACCGCCACCATCCATCCTCCCCCATCGCCGCCACATTTTTTGGAACGCGTGAAACGGCTCTTGTCACGAACGCGGTATTGGCGATCTGGTTGTCTGATGCTTCTTCGTTGACTGTCGGGGTGTAGGTCACCCCTTCAAGAATGGTGTTTCTACGGGAGGCCAAAAAAACCACTTCGCCCGTGTCTTTTCTTTTCATGTATTGCAGGGTGCCACCGGCTGTAAAGCCTGCGACTGAGCAATTGTCGCCCTCGATAAACCCTCGTGGGTTTTTCGCAATAGCCTGAGCGACCCGCAGCGGTGTCATCGGTTTGACATGGTTTTTACCGGCCTCGGCCTCGGGCTGAGTCGCAAGGGCAATGCCATTGCCCTCCAATGTGTCAGGGTTGCTGCCCTCAGTGACAATGCCGCGTTCGTTGATCGTAACCTTCTGATAGGTCCCAGCTGGGCGGGTCGGCGGCAGCACTTCGATAATGCGTTCATCGACGTATTGCCGAGTTGCCAGCACCACACTCGGGTCGATTTTCAGCACCACGTTGGCGGCACTGGTGACGATGAAGTTCATGCGCACCACTTGAGTCTTGCCGCTGCCTTGGGCCAGCAATGGCTTGAAGCTGGGCGCGCAGTTGGCTACGGCTACCAGATCACCGTCGAGGTCGTAGAGGCCTATTTCACGAATCCACCAGCCGCCTTCGTTTTCCGGGATGACTTGCTCGGCGATGATCACGTTGCTGTTTTTCGGGTCGATCTTGACCTGATTAAGCGGTGCCCGGCGCTGCTCGCGAATCAGTTGGGTTTGCAGCCGATCAGGGATCGGATCGGTGCCGTTGGCATCCCCCACACCCATCTGCGAGAAGGTCCACGGGATGCCCAACGCAGCGGCATTGGCTTGCTTGGCTTCCCCGACGGCGGTGAGGATCGCCATGAACTGGCTGTTTTGATCAATCATGAGTACACGTCCAGGGTTTCGATTTGATGTTCGCGGCCCACCGGGCCGAACTGGCCGGTCACCTCAATGTCACGCGGTGCAGGCGGATACACGTCGATGACTTCGCCCTCATACAGGCAGCTGTAAATGTTGATGACACCGGTGGTTTCGAGGCTGATGACCAGTTCGGTGAGCAATCGGCTCAGGGGTTTGGCGTCATCGATCAGGGCCACCAGTTCGCGGTACATCTCTTCGGTAATGCCGGTTTCCAGCACGCCCACCTTGAGCGCAAAGGTGCCGGGCACGCCCAGCGGCAGGGTCTGCCACCATTCGATAACCTCCACTAGATAACCCAGAGGCTCGACCACCCGACGCAACGCCCCGATGGTGCCTTTGTGGGAATGGATGTAGAACGCCGATTCAATCGCCGCACGCTTGATTTTCTCGCTCCAGCGGTTGTCCCATCGATCTACCGACCACGCCCAAGCCAGCTGGAGCAGCAAGTGCACCGGGCAGCTTTGGGCGTTGTACAAGGTGCGGATCGGGATGACCGGCACGTCGTCCATCGCGGCTTCAATGGCGCGTTCCAGTGGTGTGCTGTTCAGCGGTAACAGGCTCATCCGGTACCGCCTTGAATCACGCTGTACCCGGTGCAATACGCCGCTTGGTGTTTAGCGCGGGGGATGTCCTGCCAGCCCGGCAAGTCGACGCGGCTCACACCAGTAATGTGCAACTGGGCATCAACGGCAGAGCGTGGCACCTCAACACCCAAGCGCCGACGCGGGTTGATCCACGCCGCCAGTCGGCGAGTTGCTTCAGCCAAAATGGCCTCGTTCTCCGAGCCGGTGCCCGCCATGTGCAGTACGGCATCAATCCGGTATTCCTGAACCTCAGCACTTTGAACAGTGAGCCGGTCACCGACCGGGCGTATGTCTTCATCACTGAGGTGGTTGTACACCTTGTCCAGCAATGCTTGATCCGCGACGCCATTGCCCTCCAGATGCAACACCGTCACCACCACGTGGGCCGGACTTGGGCTTTCAGCCTGAGCATCGGCCACCAATGCCGAGGCATTGCGCGCATGCAGGATGTAGCTGTTGCGCGGCCCGGCGGTGGTCAGGCCCTCGTAAACCAGTTGAATGCGCTCACGCAAGGCATCGTCCAGTTCCATGACTTTCGGTACCGGCGGCACACTGAGGGCGTTGGCTTCTTGAACCACTAAACGCTTGAGCCTGACGTTGGCGGCCAATTGATCGAGGTCGGTGCGTTGCGCGTAAGCGAGCAACAAGGCCTTGGCCCCGTCATTGATCCGCGCCCGGGTTTGCAGGCGGCGATAAGCCCCCAGCTCCAGCAGCTTGACCACCGGATCGCTCTCAAGCGTCGCATTCCAGTTGTCGCCCATGTAGGCACGAAACACGCTCAGTTCCTCTTGATAGGCGTCTTCAAAATCCAGCGACTCCAGCACTTCCGGAGGCGGCAGTGCCGACAGGTCCACGGTGCTCATGCCCTTACCTCCAGTGCAACGCGATTGCCCAGGTACTCGCCCTTTAGCTCAAAGCTGATCACGCCGTTGAGCACCTCGGTGACCCGTACGGCGTGCAACTTAAAGCGCGGTTCCCACAGGTTGAGAGCGTGGGCGACTTCGGCCTGCACCGAGCTTTTCCAGCCTGCCGTGACCGGCATGTCGACAAAGCGCCTGACTTGGCAGCCATAGGCCGGACGCATGCGCCGACTGCCCAGCGGAGTGGTCAGAATGTCGATGATGGACTGGCGCAAATGGTCGACGCCGGAAAGGGCCGCGCCGGTGTGGCGATCCATTCCGATCATCGGGGTTACTCCGTCAGGGGTTCAAAGTCTGTGTGGGCGTCGAGGTATTGATACTGTTCATCGTCGAAAGCGCAGGCTTGGCCTTTGGCGACAGCCAAACAGGCGCCGCTCGGTAGAATCAAGGTGCGCGAGGTAAAAACGGTGTCACGAAACACGCGCACCGGCCCAATCGGCGCTTGGTCTAGGGATTCCGGCAACGGGGCGGATTTTTCATTTGAGGTCTTGGCCATGTGTTTCTCCAGGCATGCAAAAGGCCGCTCGCGGCGGATGGGTCAAGGGTGATCGCTTAGTGTTTGTGGTTCGGGGTGTTGCCCGTGGTATCGATGATCGCGCCCAGCCCGGTGATGTCACCGGTCACCGTCAGCGGGCCGTCGATGGTGACCGCGCCGATCAAGCCAATGTCACCGGCCGTGACCGTCACGCCACTCCCGGTCACCACCGCCGAACTGCCCCCGACGCTGATCGTGACGGTGCCACCGGGTAAGGTGATGCTGTAGCTCTTGGCCTGCCAGTCGTAAATCAATGACCCGCCGTCTTCGAAACGCCAGACTTCGACGTGGTCGCGGGTATCGGGAGCAGCCCCAGCATTGCCGTACAGGCCCGGAATAAAAGTGCCCATGGCCGCCTGCCCGCTTGGGCTCAATAACACCCCTTGCTCACCGATGCTGGGCGCCCGCCAGTGCCGCGCCTTGCCCGCCGCCCCGCTGTGCCAGCGCAGCCAGGCACTGGTCCAGTCGTCGCCGGTCGACACCCGGCACACCGGCGGTGACGCGGCCAAGTCCAGCGCGACGACGTAACAAGGCAATAGCATGGCCGCAATCATGCGGTCGTGTTCGGCACTGGCGTAGCTCATTACAGATCCTCGGGCGCGACGTACTCTGCGTAATTGACGCTGATCAGCAGCGCGCCCGGTGGTTGATCGGGCCACGGCCATTCTTTTTCACCGAGGTAGAGCCTTTGTGTCCACTCGACCAACCACACGGTGTAGCCGTCCAGCTCCGGCCGGGTCCAGTCTTGGGTCGAACGCTGGAACTCAGCGGGCTCGACTTCCAAGCCCCATGTCTGGGTGCGTAACAGCACGGCCAGTTGCGTGGCCAAGTGCACTGCCTGTTGGTAATGCTGGGCACGGATGATGTCGACGATCACCCGCGCCTCAAAGGTGATGGTCAGGCTGGTTTCGCCGGTACCGATGTCCGCGCCCGGCTCGATCTCGGCGATGTCGAGAAACACCGCAGGCAGCGGGATGTGGTTGCTGATGTCAGGCCAGAAGCTGACCAGCTCGACACCGGGCAAGTGCTGCTGGATCTGATGCTCGATGGTCTGGTACAGCACGTCGAGGCTAAATGACTGCTCACACACGACGCGTCCCCTTCAAGTATTTTTGCAGCTCGTAATTCATTTCGTACCGCAGTATTTGCAATAGGCGCTCGTCGGCGTTGCGACTCCAACTATCAAAGTGCGGCCGCACGGCTTCTAGCGAGATTTTGGCTTTGGCCAACGGGTGACGGTCGCTGTTTTCCGCGATCCAGCCCGAACTGACACCCTTGCTGCTGGTGACGTCGCTGTCGGGGTAGTCGGCCCTGTCAAAGTGTTTACTGGCGGTGCGAATCCAGATATCGGCCTGATTGCCATAGACCTTTTTGTAAAAAGCGCCGCGATAACGCCGACCGGCCACTGACACACCGGCCTTGGTCTGTCGTGCACGCCCGGCCCGGCTGGCTTCCAGCGGGTTAATCCCGAACCAGAGTTTGCCGCGCATAGAGCCCCCTGCGACCGGATAGCTGCGCAAACGCTGACGCACAGCCCTGACGGCAATCTTTTCCTGACGCCCCACAGCGCGGGCGATGTGCGTACGCAGCCAACCCAAGGTTTTGTTGATCGCACGGCGCTGCGCGTTGGCAGCGGCTTTGGGCACCAAGATAGCCAAGTCGGCAAAGGCTTTAATGTCCTCAGCCGAAACTTGGACCGTCAGCATGCCGCTGTTGGTTTTGACCTCGCTGTAGCTGCCAATGCTCATGCTCGCTTCCTCAGGATCAACGACACCAGACCGTCGCCACTGGGCTCCAGTTGCAACAGGTCGTACTCACCACCGCCGTCCAGCGCGGGCACGTCAATGGTGACAAGCTGCCCTTTGCTCAGGCCGTCCGAGTCCGCAACCCGCACCACAAAATGCGGCTCGCGAATGGCGGTGTTGAGGCGGCCGATCTGCGGCTGTTTCCACGGCGCCGAGAACATCCCCAGCACGGGTTCGGCGCGGCCTTCGATGTGCCCGGTGTCCGCCAGTACGTCGAACACTACGCTGTTGATGTCGTCTACCAGGTCACGAATGCCCATGCTCACAGCTCCAGCAGGATCTGCGCCAAAGGCCGGGTGCACAGGTGCAGCGGGTTGGATTGAGCCTCACCCGCCATGCCCTTGTTGAACGGCAATGGCTCGATTTTGCTGTAATAAGGGATGCCTTGGGTGTTGACCGTTTCCATGTAGTCGGCCGGCGCAAACACCGAGATGTACAGGTCGGGTACACCCTCGGGGATCAGCAGTGCCTTGTCGTCATGGATAAACGACACGCCCGCGATTTTGCCGCGATAACGCTCCCAGATGATGCCGCCAAATTCGAAGCTTTCTCGGGCGTCACCGCGCAGGGCTGCGGCCTGCTGGGTGTTGAGGTAGGTTTCCTTAACCGAGGTGTGGCTGATTAATTTGCTCCAGAAGTTCTTGCCACAAAGGCTGCGCGAGCTTGTGCTGGTGATGCTGCCTAACGCGTCTTCTTGCAAGTCCAGCGCTTCAGCGCAAAGAACACGCACTTCGGTTTCGGGATCGTTCAGGCCCATGGACATTTTTTTACGGGTGACGCCAAAGCTCTTGTAAATGTCGAGCAGAACCGTTGTGCCATCGGCATCCAGAATCTGCCCGTTCAAGGCCCCCATGCGCTGGAATTCATGGGTCGCGTCCAACTGGCGGCGGGCTTTGGCCAAGCGCTTGCTGACCACATCCTGCACCGCTTGCAACTCGCTGCGGGTGCCGAAGGCGCGAATGCCCTGAATTTCATCAGCCTTGATGGTGAAGCGCTCAGGCAAGTGCACGGTGTTGAAGGGGATCATTTGGCGTTTGGTACCGGCGACCACCAAGCCCGACGTACCTCGCTCACCGGCTGGCACCAGTGCCAGGGTGTCGCCGTCCTTTTCAATCTGCACGGTCAGGGTGGTGATGCCCTCTTCACGAAACAGGCCGAGGCTGCTGATACGGCCCGGCAGGTATTCTTGGTCATTGATGGCAGCGGTCAACGACGAAACACTGAACGCATCGTCTTCAAAAATGGCGATATCGGCCATGGGGTACTCTCCAGAAACGAAAAATCCTGCACGGGGCAGGATGGGTAAGCGGGGTATGAAGGGCTTAGCGAACGATCAGAAAGTGCTCGGCCAAGGCCTTTTCAGCGGCCGGATCCAGCCCGGTCAAATGCACTTCGCTGACTTCGGCCAAACGCACCACGGCACGACCACGACGGACCACATCCGACTCGCCGAGCGGGCCGTACAGGATGGCCACCGGGTTTTCGCTGCCGTCTTCGGCGGTCGGGTTGTAGGGGGAAAATTCTGCGGTGGCGGTCACCAAGCCCAGGATCTGGCCCGGCTCCAGCGCTGCTCCCGCGACGACGTTGATGGCTTCGCGGGAAAGGTTGCCCGCCGCCTCGGACAAGAGAAACTCGCCCGCATGCTGTTGTTCGTGTTGGATAGTCATGCTTTAGCTCCCTTCGGGGTTTGAGGTCTACCGCCCTGCACTGACTGGCGAGCAGCCCAGATCGAGGGTGGGTCGGGTTGTTTGGCCTGTAGGGGTGATACCGGGTCATCATTGATGGGCAGGCTGTTGTCGATCTCAAAACCGCCGCCTCTGACCAGCTTGTCAAACAGCCGACCGCGCACTGCTGCCGCATCCAGACCGGCCGACACAAACTCTTGAGTGCATTCAGGCAAGCGCGCCGCCACACACAGATCGCGCACGGACTTGGCATTGGTCAGAGCCGCATTGACCGTGGCTTCGTCGGCCAGTTGTGTGCTGCTGATCAGCGATTCGATCAGGTTGCTGATCCCGGCCGCGTTGCAGCTTTGGGTGATCAGCACGGCCAACTTGGCCGAGTCGGCAACGAGCGGCTGTTCGGGCACTGGCTTGGCCGGTTCCGGGGTAGGTTCCGGCTCTGTCGGCTCATCCAGTTGCGCCAGCAATGCCTGCGGCGCGTGCTGGTAGCGCTGCAACGCACCGCCCTGCCCCAAACAGGCTTTGACGGTAACGCCATCTCCCACTTCGTCAGCCAGCCCTAGGTCTACCGCTTCGTTGGCGGTGAGCCACGTTTCGGCATCAACCAAACGCCGCAGCTCGACCTCGTCGATGTCCGGCGCCTTGGCTTTGTAGGCCGCGATGATGGCCTCCATCGCTTGGTCCAGTGCGGTGGCCACCTTGCGTAAGTCTTCAGCATCGCCCGCCGCATACGTCCACGGGTTGTGGATCATCAACATGGCGTTGGAGGCGATCACCACTCTGTGCGCGCCGCACACGGCGACACTGGCCGCGCTAGCTGCCAGGGCATCCACTCGCCCGGTGCATCGCTCGCCCAGCCGCGACAGCGCGTTGTGTATGGCCAAGCCGTCAAACAGGTCACCGCCGATGCTATTGAATGCCACCACGACCGGCGACACGCCGTCATCCAGCGCCGCGAGGTCACGTACAAACTGAGCGGCGGTGATGCCCCAGGTACCGATCTCGCCGTAGATGTAGACCTCGATACTGCGGTCCTCGGCCTCGCCGCTGGCTTGCACGCTGTACCAATGCTTGTTTTGCGTGGCCGGTGGGTCGCCAGCCTTGTTGAAGATGCGCAGCCTGTTCATGGTTTCTCCTTGTCGTCGAGCTCTTCTGGCAGCTCGACGAGCGTTTTGTAGTTTAGGCCAAGCTTGCGAGCACGGGCCTGATCGGCGGCGTTTTCGGTGTCGACGGTTTCGGCGTCATAGCCCTGTCGCAGGACCATTTCGCTGCGTGAGTTAAAGCCCGCGTTGACTTCCATCATGCGCGCCTGAATGTCTTGCACCGGCTGGATGTAGGCCCAGCCTTGCGGTACCCAGCGGGTGCGCAGGTATTCGCGGCGCCGTTGTGCGTAGTCGTCCAGGTGCAAGCGACCGGCCAGCACGGCCATGTCCATCCACGCGGCACGAACCGGGCGGCAAAGCTGGTGCACGTAGACGCCAAATTGCAGTTGCTCCAAGCGGCGGCGAAACTCGTTGAGCACCACCCGCAGCGCCCGGTCGTTGACCTCGCGCATGTCGCCACTGAGGATCTCGTAAGGCGTGCCGGTACCGGCCGCTGCGGCCATGAGTTGCTGACGCATAAAGTCGGGGTAGTTGTTGCCCGCGTCCGGCGGTTTGGAGAACTCCACCTCTTCGCCCGGCCCCAGCTCCTGCATGGTGCCGGGTTCCAGCGCCACCATCGGCGTGAAGCCGTCGCGGTCTTCGGTAAACGGCTGGCCGGTCACCGGGTCCAACGCGACTTGCCTGCCCTCGGGGGGCGGCCGGGAGATAAACCCGGCAAACAGGTTGGCGACCTCTTGGCGAAAAAGCACCGCGTCGTCGTAGTTGTCCAAGCTGCGCAAGCGCTTAAGCACCGGCGCCAGGCGCGGCACCCCGCGTAACTGGCCGGGTTCGACCGGTTCAAAAATATGCAGCACTTGTTCTGCCGGGATCCGCACCAACGGGTTGTAGCCCGCGTTCAGTGACGAGGCATCGCGGGGGTGAACGCGGTACATGTGATACGCCACGCGCTGGTGAGCCGGGTTGAACTCGATGCCGGCACGGATGCTGTTGCCGTTTTTGGCGGGTTCAAATTTGTCATGGGGCACAAACTCGGGCGCCAGCACCTGGAGCTGCAACGGCACGGCCAGATTGTCATCCAGACTGCGCGGACGCAGGCGCACAAAGCATTCACCGGCGGTCTCGACGGTGCGGGCGATCAGGGCCTGCTGCCCGTAAAAGTCTGTCAGGCCATCTGCATCGGACTCTTCGACCCAGTCATCCCACAGCTCTTGCTCCCGTTTGCGCAGGGCATCGTCTTCGGTTTTTGGCCGAGGGCTGATGCCGGTGCCGATCAGGTTGCTGACGCGCTTGTCGATGACATTGAAGGCGTACGGGTCGTTGCGCACTGCGGCCCGCGAACGGGCGCGCAGGTTGCGCAAGGCCGGTGTGTTGAGGCTGTTGATGCCCACATCGGGCGCGTCCCAGCTGGCTGAACGACGGCCCTCCCCGGCGCCTTCGTAACTGGCCTTGATGTTCGACGGTAGCAAGAAGCCGCTACGGGTGAGTGTCGGGTAGTGGCGCGCCATTAGAGTCCCTTGCCCCCGTGTGAGAGCCGTAGCACTTTTGAACGTGGCCCGGATGCAGCCGCCAGTGAATTGCGGATCCGGTCGCGGGCCGTGAGCAACTCGTCGACCGTGCGGTATTCCACAGTGCGGTCGGCGTAGCGCACGGTTTTCTCGCCACGCGCGATAGCCGCCTCAACCGCGTCGAGGTGCTTTTGGGTGAAGGACATAGGTCAGCGTCTCTTGAGGTAGCCGCTTGTGGAACTGCGACGTTGTGGGGGGCGTGCGGTGGGTTGTGGTTGAGCAACAATGGTTTGTGCTGGTTCAGGTTGTGGCTGGGGTGTAGCAACCGGGGTGGTGATGCGTTCACCCTTGACCGGTTTTTCATCGAATAGCCCGGCCTGCGCCAGCGCTTGCCGTACTCGCTGCCAGTCGTGTTCTTTGTAGCGGTTGAGGCCCAAGTAATGGGCCATTGCCAGGTTGTACACCATCAGGTCGAGGGCTTCGTTGCGGTCGGCCTTGCCTTTGACCCATTCGATTTTCTTGTGGCCTTTGACGTAGCGGGCGACTTTGCGCTCGGCCACGCATTGGTCGAAGAATTCGTCCGGCAAGTCGTTGGCAAAGTGCAGCGCACCCGGGCCGTCCTCAAACGGGTAGCGGTTATAGATCCAGTCTTTGGCGGTGTCGGTCCCGACAAACCACAGTTCGGCGCCGTTGCGTTCGGTTTGCCCTTTCCATGTCACGTCGACCATGGAGGGGCGCTGAGCAATCACCGGCTTACCCGGCTTGCTCGCGCCTTTGACAGCAAAAACATTACGCCACCGACGCACACGGCAGAACTGGTACACCTCGTCGGTGTGATGACCACCTGAGTCAACGGCAGTGGCCAGAACGCCAAGGCTGACACCACACGGATGTGGGTAGCGCACCTTGAGCAGGTCATCGAGTACGACCCAAGTGCGGTCTTCCGCCGGGTCACCCCAGATCACCTGAAAGTCGATGACCCAACGTTCCATGCCCACGCCCCAGCCCATCACCATCAATTCCAGCCGGTTGGCCTGCACGTCGACCGAAGCGGTGAGCATCAGCACGCTAGCGACCATTGCGCCGAGACCGTAAGGCTCAAGGCGTGCGCGGTCTCTCAGCACTTCGGCTTTGGTTTGCTCTTGGGCGCTGTCCCAAACCCTTGCCAATCGAGTGTTGTAAAACACTTGCATGGGTTCTAGGTCGCCGCGTTTCTGCGCCTTCCTGGCTTTCACAAATTGCTTGGCCAGCGAACGCCAGTCCATCCAGCCGAGCGGGGAATACAGCGCATTGAGGTGAAACCCGATGGTTTCGCCATCACCTGGTGCATGCGCCCGCCATTCGCCGCGGGCTAGCATCTGGCCTTTGTGGTGTTCTTCGATCAGGACATCACAATCCGCCCCGGCGCATTGGTAGTGCACCACGTTGCAGTTGGCTGAGTAGTGCAGGTTTTCCCACTCCAGCGTCTGCATGTGGCCACAGCTTGGGCATGGCACGTAGTAGTAACGCTGGTCGCTGGTTTCAAACAGGTCGGCGATGCGCGACGCGCCCTTGATCGTCGGCGAGCTGGAGAAATAGAATTTGGCATTGCGGCCGAAGGTGCTGCCCCGGGTTTCGGCCAACTCGATGGGGTCGCCCTCCTCGCCGACGTCCACTTCCCAGCGGTCTATTTCATCGCCGTAAACGTAACGTGCCGACAGTTCAGACAGGTTGGCCGCTGAGCCTGCTGTGGTGACGTACAGCGAGCCGCCCTCGAATTCTTTGGTGTCCATGGTGTTCCGTGTGTCCCGCGAACGGTTCGCCGCCACCCGCTCACGCAGCACGGGCGTGGCCTTGATGGTCTTACTGATGCGCGACGACACCCGCTTGGCCAGACTGAGGCTGGGCAGCAAGGTGAGGATGTTGGACGGCACCATGTGGATCAGGCCGCCGATCCAGTTGAGCGCGATCTGGGTTTTCATCAATTGCGAGGCCACCATTGTGACCACGCGTTTGCAGGGGTGAGCCGGTGACAAACAACGCATCGGCTCGCGGGCATAAGGTGTGCGTGAAGTGCGGTACTGGCCTGGCTCAGCGGCGCCGGTGTCACGCGGAATACGCATGTACTCATCGGCCCACTGGTCGACCCACAGCGACGGGTCAGGCCGCAGCCCTCGGAAATACGCCTCGCGGTACACCTCAGCACCGTTCGGGATTACCGTGTGCATGGGTTAGCTCTTGTTGTTGAGGGCCTGAACCAGATCAGCCGAAGACATGCGCTCAGCGTCTTCAAGCGACGCGCGAATGGCGGCGGTCAGGCGACGTTCTATTTCCCAAGGATCGGTCATGCTCGCCAGCTCGGGGGCCAGTTGTGGTGGCATCCCCAGCAGTTGGTCGCGCAGCAGTCGTCCCGCGTTGAAAGCAGCCGTTTTGACTGCTTCCAACTCCACTTGTGAGCCTTGAACCTTGTAGAACTCGGCCTCGGCCAATTGGGCCAGGTAATACTCGCGGTGGGCGCGAGCCTTTTGAAAATCGGGAAGCTTGCCTGCCGGGCTAATAACGGGCTGCGGCGCAGCCGTGGAAGTCGGCTCGACCTCGGGCGACAGTTGGGTATGAACGTCGCGCTGAATCCGTTCCTTTTGATGCCGAGCCGCAACGGCCGCTTTGCTTGGGTCCGCCGACTTGGCCAGCAACGCTTCAGTGGCTTCCAGATCGATCTTGTCATCGGCCGTCAGGACCAGTCGATCCTGACTAGCCAGTTTGGAAACATAAGATTTTGACCAGCCACGCCGGGCTGCAAACTCGGTCTTGCTGATAACCGTCATGATGGGATGTCCTGTTCACCTAATATGTGCGGGGTTCACCTGTTCACCCCAGTTCACTAAGCTGGTGAACTGTCCGCTAACGCTTTCCCGCGGGTTTCCTGCCCCGTACCGGTAGATATTCCCCAGGGTCCCCGGTGGGGTTTGAAAGCACTGGGGTTATTCAGGCCGGTCAGTTGGGGGTGGCGCTTCGCAAACGCCCAACCGCTTGGCCGCCCAGCGCTCATAAAGCCCAATGGCAACATCGGCACCGGCCATGGCCGTGAGGCAGCCAACGGCCGAGGCTGCCCAGATCGACACGCCGTTGACGTGCAGCAACATCATCGTGGACAACCCGCAAACCACACAGGCCCCCGAGCGCAAGACCAAGCGCCGTACCAGGGACCAGCCCCGCATGCCCTCTTTATCTGCGCGCCACATCTCACCGGACACGCCACCGATCAGGGATAACACGATCACCAGCCAGACCGGCATGTCTGCCAGCGCTTGTTGTTCTGTAGTCATTGCCGCTCCTGTTACTGGCCTAAGCATGTCGATGCCCTCCCCGCCGGGAGTGAATGAATTAGATAACTGACGCTTCAGACTTGGCCTTAGAGCTTGGCCTGCAGAGCTATAACGGCACAGAGAGCACTCAGGGCCACACCGGCGATAAAAGGCCAAACCGGCGCAAGATTGGGTTTAGTGCCCGTGACCAGTTCGCTCACTGACAGCGGCTCAGCCAGCGCATTGGCTGAGCTCACAAGGTCAGAGCGAACCACGAAACCTCGATCAGACGAGCGGGCTACAATTTCCTCCCCCTTCTCCAATACCAGCTCACACCCGAAGTACTTAAAACCGTCAGCTTCAATGCGAATGGGCAAAGGACGATCAGGAAGATAGACAGAAAACATAGACTTGCTCATGGACTCACCTTTTCGGACAAAAGACTCGCCAGGATGGCAAGCCCGGGATTGACACTACGCAGCACAGGCAAGCCGGCAGCTCCGGTCATCCTGTACTGATTGCACACAAAGCTGTGATACAGAAAAACGACCGAGCGTGATAACAAGATCGACTGGGGCTCCACCCCGGCGCCCTCAACAGGAAGGACTTAAAAATGCTTTTGGATATCTATCGCGATCAGGCGCTTGAGAAACTTCTGATCGTTGAGCATCGCAATGACATCAAAGGGCTTGCGCCCCTAAGTGCCAAATTTCTTGAGGGTTTGATTCACCAACGCAATATCGATACTGACTCCGATAAATTGCCCAATGGAATCGACACAGACGAAGTGATCGAAGCGGTAAAGGCGCGTGGTTACTTTGCTGCCACGCTGACCGTCACCATCACGGAGATCGTTTGAACGCCGAGTTGAAAACCTTCCACAGCGCCCCTGCGGCCCACACCTGCCCATAAACGCAAAAACCCGGCGCAAGGGCCGGGTTTGTGGGTAGATGCCTGCCGCTTTCTGCGGTCGCACCTATCGAAGATGTCTACTTTTTACAGGTGGAATTTACTGGCAGCAAGCTAGATTTAATGCCATCGGCGAATAAGTGGGTTAGGCCTGTGAATACCCGGCGAATGTCGGCGAATACATCACCCCGGCTATCGCTTTTGGGGCCTTGTCTACCCTGCCCCATTGTTCATGAGATTAGCGGGACAAGGGAGAACAGCTAAATCAAAGACTGTGCCCCACTGTCCTACCTCTTTTATCTTTTACTCGTGCAAGAGAGATAAAGAAAAACACGCGTGCGCGTGAAGCGCGCGTAATGCTGCCCGCTACGCTCACATGGGCGCAGGGGGGCTAAAGGCAGGACAGTGGGACAACCCAATAACGGCGTGGCCTGCACCTGACCCACCACCCTGATAAGTAGCGGGGCAAGGCAGGCCAGTGAAATAAGACAGACGCACGTCACCTTCACGCGGCCTGCTTGCCGAGCAAAAGGTGAGCGAGGTACTCATGGGCCTCATGCAAGCGCTCGTAATAGGTTTTACGACAACACCCACAGTGCGTGATCTTCTGCGACAGCAAACTGTCCTGATTGCAGTAATGCTCCCTCACCACTTGCGACAGCTGCGCTGGCAGGTGCTTGTTGACGATCAACTCAATGTCCGCCGACTCATCAAGCAACACCCGACTGCCCCGCGTACCGCGAATCAGCTCGCCCTTGGTCGCCATCAGCATGGCAATCATATTGGCGCTGGTCGTCCCTTGCGCACCGACAGAGCTGTGCAAGTCCTCGGCCCACAGCTTGAGCAACGTATCGATGCGCCTAATCAAAGCAAGGCTCCTCGACTTTGTGCACCTGCAATTCCGAGTGCCGCCCCCATAGCTCCGGCTTTTTGTAAGCCCAAGGGCGTTTGCCGCTTTTAGCCAGTGCAGGCAGCCGCACCCGACGCCACCCGAGCCGGTGCATGATCGCCCCCACACGCATTTGCTCCGGCTTGCCCCAATGCCCGAAGTCGAGCTTGAGCGCGTTGGCCAACACATCACTGCCCGAAGTCGTCTCACCGATCTGCGACTCCTCCAGCCAATTCAGAATCGGCCCTTCCCACTCATCCACCACAAAGCGCTCGTCCTGGGCCTCAGTGAACATCGGGGCTTCATCCTTGGTCACCCACCAGATATCACCCGCCTCAAAACAAAACATTGCCTCAGCCCAGAGCTGGTCACGCATGTCACGCAACACATCCAGGTCGATGACCGTACACGCCACCGGCCAGTAACGCCGGTTGCCCGTGGCGTCCTTGAGGTATTCATCCTGATTGGTCGTCCCCACGAACACACACTGGCGTGGCACGTCATTTGTTCTGCGCCCGTAACTCTCGCGATAGGTATCGGTCGAGGCCGAAAAGAACTGTTTAGCCTTGGTACTCTCAGCCTTGTTGAAGCTGTCCAGCTCGCCCAACTCGATAAGCCACTTGCCGCGAATCGCCTGAAAGCCGTCCTTGTCCCCGAGAACAAAGGGCGTGTCCATAAACCACTCACCGCCCAAAATGCGCAGGGCGCTGGATTTACCCTCGCCCTGCCCGCCCTCAAGGATCATCACCGCATCCGCCTTGCAGCCCGGACGCATCACCCTGGCCACCGCCGACACCATCCAGCGCTTGCCCACCTTGGCGCTGTACGCGCTTTGCGGCACTCCCATCGCCGTGGTCAGCCAACTGTCGAGACGCGGTACCCGGTCCCAGACCAGCCCATTCAAATAATTGCGTACCGGGTGAAAAGTACTGTCGTGAGCCACCACGCTGACGGCCTCGATCACACTCGAAGACTTGACCCGAAAGTTGTACTGCTGGGCCAGCCACTTCATCACCCGAATGTCATCGATGTCGGCCCATTCGCCTGACCCGCCACCGTAAGGCGGTGTGCGCAACTTGACGATCTTGGAGCTGAACGCACAAAAATTAATGACCCGCCCCCATCGCTCATCGTTGCCCAGGATCAGCTCTACGTTCTGCATGTGCGTAATCAAGCTGCCGCTTTCAGTGCAGGCCAACTGATTCTTCCAGCCTCCAGCGGCCGGTGGCTTGACCACCGACATCACTTGGCGGCGCAGCGCATCCAAGCCCTCGGCACAGTGCAAATCGTTGAAGTCCGTCCACTTGATCTCTCGTTCACCCGAAAAAATCGGCCCAACGACCTGCCCGCCCACCACCAGCGCGGCGTTACTGCCCTTCTCCTCACCGGGATTCCAAGGCTCGCCACTCGGGCGTTTGGTTTTCCAATCGTCGTCGCGACAAATGATCAACGGGCACCCGGCAAAGCGATCACGCATCAGCTTGCAAACAGCCAGCAAGTTGCCCGCATCAAACGCAATGGCCACCGTCAGCGAGGTGGCCATGTTCAAGCTTGCCCCGGTGGCATAACCTTCGCACACCAACACCGGCGCCCCCGGTTCAGGATGCGGGCCAATCAAATGAAAAGCCCCCTCTTTGGACATACCGTACGGCCAGTAAGACTTGTCGCGACCAGTACTTTCCTGCTTCTCGGGGAAGATCACCTGCAAACCGACAATCTGGTCACGTGCATTGCTCATCGGCACCAAAACAGCGCCGGAGCGCGGCGCGAAACGTACGCCGAGCCCCACAATCTGTTTGCGATCTAGATAAGCACTGCGGCCTTTGTCGGGCATGCGCTCAAACAAGGCCGAAGCCCGGTTGGCAGCACGGCGCGCGGCATTAGCGGCCGTCTCTGCGGCCCGGCGCTTGCCCTCTTCTTGGCGAGCGCGCATCACATCGCGCTCCTCTTGGCTCAAACGACCGGGCTTAACCTTGATCTTATGCGTGTCCCCTGCCCGCCAATCCCCGAAACTGCCAAAAATCAGCGTCTCGTTTTTTGCAGTGAGGTACTCATGAATCACGTACCAGCCGTTTTTTTCTTTGCCCTTGTCCTGCGTGGTTTTGCAACGGGTCAACTTGCCGAACGTCAGCGGCTGTGAAGGCTCCAGCCCGTGATCCGCGAATTGATCGAGAACGTCAGCGAGCATAGCGAGTACCTATTTCTTCATTTAATTGTTCGCACTCAGTACAACGGGTGCAGTTGGTAACCGCCAAGCGGCGTGCCAAGGGGATGGACACGTCGCAATCCGTACAGAACTCATAAGACTCAAACACCGGCCGCGCCTTGCGCGCAGCCAGTGCGGTATCGAGACGCTCCTGCACCAGGTCATTGGCAAAATCGACGCAATCACTCACGGCCGTCACCTCGCGTGGTCGAGTTAACGTAACCGGCGCGGTTGTACAGCCCCAACAACCCTTGAATCCCGCGAAACACCTGCAGGTGAATGGCTGCCAGCTCGCTATCGCTGACAACACCATCGCCAATGCTCTTGGCCCAGGTGTCGGCCAGATCCGCGACCTGACGAAAATACGCCGCAAGGCCTGTCGTCAGCGTCTCGGGCATGTCATCGGTGTAGGCCTCTGCCAAATCCTGCCAAATCGTATCCCCCACCAACGCGTGGACTGAATCGAGAATGCGGCGATCTTTGGTCAGTTCCAGGATCTCGGCGAACTCTTGAACGTTCACCGCGTGGCTTGGATGGGTCGGTGACAACTTATGTTGCAAAGTTGAGGGGTTGCGGCCGGTGGTGGCGGCAATGGCAGCTGCGCCACCAGGATAGTCACGCGCAGCGTGATACAGCGCCAGATCGAGCGGCAGGATTTCCCGACGCGCCCGCTGGATACAGCTCAAAGCAATACGGCTCATGGCATTAATCCTTGAATGTTGCCAGTGCCGCGCGGCGTGCAGTGGTGGTACATTTGCCGCGTGGCTTGAAAGGGCCCAAACGCCGGCTCGGTCCGCAAGACCAAAACCGGCACCGTGCCGAGGCAAACGATCCGTCGTTCACCTCTGGCGCAACCGCTGCCAAATCTGTGGTGGAAATGGCAGCAAACCCCAAGGCTTCCGAGCCTTGGAAAGCGCGGATAAAGAGAGGCGGTTTAGCATGTGGTGTGCCCGCCTACCTTTACCGCGACCCGGCGACACTGTGGTGGTGTGCGCCGGGAGGAACTGGGCGGCCTTCGGGTCGCCTTTTTTCTGTCTATGCTGCGGTTTTATGCGGCGAAGAAACCTCTAACAACCATGCAGCCTCAAACGAATGACCCTTTTTCATTGCAGCTGTCGCCAGCAATTCTGCGTAACGGGTTTCGCCGGTGTAGTCGGTCCGTGGCAAACACGAGGCCTGACGCCACTTATTAAGCGCCTGATAGCTACGCCCACAAACCTTGGCCGCGGTGCCGATGCCACCTACAGCTTCAAACGCGAACGCAATGGCATTCGGAAAATCCGCAGGGTTCAGCATGCCAACCTCCATTTATCAATTATTGGTTGATATTAAACATCAACTGACTTTTGCGCAAGCCCTGTGAGAGTCTCAACCTATGGTTGATAAAAATGATTTACGCGCAGAGTTCAGCTCTCGCCTACATGAAGCCCTTGACGATGCTGGCATTCGTAGCCACGGTCGAGGTGTGGACATTCAGAAACGTCTAAAAAGCAGGGGCGTGAATAAGACCACGCAGGCAATCAGTAAGTGGCTGAAAGGTGAAGCTATGGCCGAAGCTGACAGCATGCTGGCCCTGTCTGAGTGGCTTAAAGTTCGGCGTGAATGGCTGGAATATGGTGTTTTACCTAAAGAAAGCACCGGCGAACACAACTTCCAACAACTCCCGGTTGATAAAAACAGCAAAATAGCAGGAATGCCTGCTCGGTTCGGTGAAGTACCGCTGATTTCTTGGCAACAAGCGGGAACCAACAATGCCGAATTGTACGATGCAGAAGCGTGGCTACCTTGCCCTGTACCTATCAGCCCAAGCGGCTATGCACTGAAAGTGCTGGGCGACTCAATGACCAATCCGGGTCCAGGCAGAAGCTACCCAGCCGGGTGCATCATTTTTGTTGATCCAGAAGCGCAGGCAAGCATTGGGGATAGGGTGGTTGCACGGGTGCCGCGTAGTAACGAAGTGACCTTCAAAGTGCTCGTTTCGGATGCAGGGAGACTTTATTTACGCGCCATCAATCCGCAATATCCAATCATTGATATCACGGACGATGCTTATATTTGTGGAAAATTGATCGGGGCATTTATACCTGAGTAACCTTACCTGCAAAATATTTACAGCTTACCAAGCTGTGTTCCTCCTGCTATAAGAACCCTCTGCGCCACATACTGTATTAACTCAATATCAAACCGTAGTTGATCTGCTTCAGCAGAGAACGGAAGCAACATCTTGACTTCAACATCGCGCGAATCCGATTTCGTATGTACAATCTTACATCGAATTTCGTATATTCTTCTCGACACATCCACTCTCAGATCAACATCTTCCGAGTTAGTATTTATTTTATGATAAGCCCCTTTCGACTTGGCATTAAAAAAAGCTAAACGCTCACTATCAGAAGTTATAAAAGCCCTAATCTCATCACTATATGTACATTCATCTAATACGGCACGCAATTGTGATCGCTCGTCTCCAAAAGCACCGCTCTTACTCACATGGATAGCATCTAAAAGCTTAGCAACATCGGAATCTTTTTCCGACCGAAATGTAGGATCCTTCAATAAACTTTTAAGTTTTCGATGAGCCTCTGACTGAGAATAACGAGGAAAATAAAACTCTATAACCTGATAGAAAGCCAAATATTGTAATAGTGGCATTCCAACAGCACTTCTCCCATACCAGTAAAGAGATAGAGGCGCAGAGTCGAATTCTATTTTAGGAAAAACTAAAACAGGTAGCTTATCTAGCTTTGAAGTTTTTTTGCGTGCCAATCCAACCTTCTTCACGACCAAAGGGGTATCAGACACCATATCTAACTGAAATAATAGAGAACTTGCAATAGTCATCAAATACTTTAAAGCTTCGTCGTGCTGACGAATATTTAAATTAGATATTTTTATTGTAATACTCGGAATACCATACCCAACTAACACTTTAAATTCATCAGTAGGTATACCTAATTCAACTGCAGGGCTACCGACATCAGTTTCAACACTTAATTTAGCGCCATGCTTTCTTGCATCTCTTACAGAAACTCCAAAAAATTTTTTGTATAAAATTGGATTTGGGCGGCCGCCACTCGCAGTCTCTACCATGGCTTCAATAGTGCCATCTTCATAATTGCATATTGCCTGAAGCCCAGAAAGATAGATGTATTTCTCAAAATCTATTTGAGCAAACAGAGCTAGATCATTTTGATCCCAAAAAGATACTACTCTTTTTTCTCTGCCAGAGTTCAAAGCAAAAATATATTCGCCGTCGCCATCATCATCGTATTCAACCTTGAAATCGATTTTCGCTGCTTTGCAGCGTTCATCTAAATTCAATTTAATACTCTTAAGCTGATCAGGCGGCAGACGCCAAAAACACTCTTCGTCATCTTCCACTTCAGATATTACAGGCAAAGGAAATTCCTTTTTCATTAAAAACCTTGATGATAGCCTATTGCCGCCCCTCAAAAAAGTCCACCACGCATTTGACAAAATCAACTAATGGTTGATATTTTGCCAGCTCTCCCACCACAGAGCGAGGCATCACCATGCACACCACGGCCACCCTGCACGTCCACCCGACGTGCGCCTGTAACCGTCGACTGATCGAGCAGTTGCAAGCCACCACCGGCTGCTTGGTCGTCCTCCAGAACCGCCAGCCCATGCTGGTTCCACGCGGCAATCGCACGACTCCGCTTGACCCAAACAATGGAGGGCATGCCGCATGAACAGCTTTGTATTGCCTGATAAAACCCTTCATTTGCTGGCAGCGCAGGTCAATTTAAACGGCACGTTCAATCACACGTGCCGCAGCCAGAATACCAACCAGCTGTTGACTTTCCAGCTCCAGGTCGAGCGCAGCCCGGGCGAAACACTGCTGATTGTCGTGATGAACGACGAGAGGCACAGCCTGACGGTGTACGACAATGACCGCTATACGCATCTTGTACTCGCGGACTTTATCGAATGCTCGGTCAATAGCCACATGGACACTGCCGAGCCAGCAGTGCCTCGCATCAGTGCCGAGTCTGTCGAGCGCGGCCAGTTGCTCGATGATCAGCAGCTTCACCAGTTGCACCAATTGGTCCGCAACGGCGGTGCATTACTGCTCGAAGTTGGCCTGGATGCCCCCGTCAACCTGACAGTGCACCGCACGCGAAACCGCAGCGGTATCACGGCGATTCTGACCACCAGCGACCTATGCGCGCTAACCGCGTGCTTCACCGCCTATGGCAACGACCAGCACAGCGCTGAACGCCTGCTGCAAGCGCTCAATCATTTGGTCGCATCGGCAACTGCCGCCATGCGCATGGCCTAGGAGGTGGTATGGAACGCACCCTCGCCAAAGCCGCCGCGTGCTTGGGCATTACACGGCCAAAACTCATCAAGCAGATGCGCATAAAAGGCCTGCTTAATGACCGCAACTTGCCTGCTTTCCCGGTCCGGGACCGTGAGTACTTGCGGGTCAAGGATAGCCACTGGTTCCACGCCGAACTCGGCATGCAATACAGCCAATCAACCCGGGTACGCCAACCCGGCCTTGTGTGGCTGGCCGAACAGTTAGGGCTGGCACTGCCCCCAATCCCGGCTGACCACCGTGACGTGGCCTAGGGAATACGCGCGGCAGATCGTGGCCATGCCCACACGCGAAGAGCGCAATGCTGCGCTACTTGAAGTGCCCGAGCATTTACGCGAACTGACCAAGCGCCATTGCCTGAATGCGTGGAATCACCCCAAACGTCAGCAATCACAACAGAGCAGGCCTACAAATGAGTGAAGCCCATCAAAACCCGCTACGGCTAATGCCAGCACCGGACGCGGCCACCGTCGAGTTGCTGTACCGCAACTTCGGCGACGTGCTGATCCCCCTCGCCAAGCTGCGGGAGCAGTACTTCCGCTACCTCAATGAGCAAACCTTTGTCGCAGAGATCATCAGCGGCCGGATTCAGCTGCCCATCACCACACTGGACAACAGCCGTAAAGCGACCAAATTCGCCCACATCCGCCACGTCGCTGCACTGATCGACATTCGCGCGTACAAGGCGGACGAGGAACTGGCCCGACCCAACAGCGAAGCGACCGACAACGACAACTAACCCAGCGCTGCCACCACCAGCGCTGCACCAGGAGCACACCACATGACTGCAATCCAGATCTGCGCATTGATCAGCATCATCACCTCAACCGCCCTGCTCTATTGGATCGGCTACCGAGGAGGCTTAATCGATGGCCGTATCGAAGGCACAGACATCGAACATGCCATCAGTGCAAAGACCATCCGCGAACTAGAGGCGTCATTGAGCCTCATCCGTGCCGATCACAAACAGTTAGCCCAACACTTCAAGCAGCTACTGGACAGCCAAAAACTGGGCCCAGATAACTATCAAAACCTGATGACCATTGCCGAAAAGCTCAAACTGGCTGCCGAGACTTTCCGCGCCAAAAACTCCCCCACTCAGGCCACACAGGCACTTGCCCTGCGCAACAACGCCTTGAGCATGGCAGACCGACTGGAACCCATCGTGCTGGGGGATGCAGCATGAGCAACTTTGACCAGCACTCAGCCGCTGCCGAAGCACCTACACCCCACGTTAAGCCGCGTCAGGCAGAAACACTTGAAGCTACTCTAACCGCTAAAAACCACCCCTCAGCGCAGCCTGATGTTGGGTATAAGCACCTGACGCTGGATTTTAAAACCCAGTACGGTCTTGGCTTGAGCAGACAAGATAACGAAATTATTGTCGACTACTTTTGTGGAGGTGGGGGCGCCGGTACAGGGCTGGAAATAGGCCTTGGTCGCGCAGTAACAGTCGCCAAAAATCACAGCCCAGCCGCGATCAGCATGCACTCGATCAACCACCCGCATGCTAAACACTTCACCACCGACGTCTTCGAAGGCGACCCAGACACTGAGTGCAATGGCCGCGCTGTGGGCTGGTTTCATATGTCACCGGACTGTACACACCACAGTCAGGCAGCCGGTGGTCAGCCGCGCAAGCGAGAGATTCGTAATTTGTCGTGGATCGGCCTCAAGTGGGCAGGCAAGAAGCAACCCCGGGTGATAAGTCTCGAAAACGTAAAACAGATCCTGCAATGGGGCCCGCTAGTGGCTAAACGCTGCAAGTCAACTGGGCGCGTCGTCAAACTGGACGGCGAAGTTGCAGAGCGGGGTGAAGTTATTCCGGTCGGCGAGCAGTTCCTCATACCCAACTCAAAACGTCGCGGTCAGACTTGGAAGGTCTTTGTAGCTGAGTTGCAGCGCCTGGGCTATGTCGTCGAATGGCGCGTGATCAAAGCTTGCGACTTCGGTGCTCCAACCAGCCGGGAGCGGCTGTTTATGATTGCTCGTTGCGATGGTCAGCCCATCGTGTGGCCCGAGCCAACCCACGTAAAGAAGCCTGCTAAAGGGCAACAGAAGTGGCGTACCGCCGCCGAGTGCATTGACTGGTCGCTCCCTAGCAATAGCATCTTTGGTCGCAAAAAAAGCCTGGCCCCGGCCACCCTGCGCCGAGTGGCCAAGGGCATACATAAGTTTGTACTCAATACCGCGAGCCCTTTTATCGTGCCAATTGCGAACTGGTCAGGCGAAAGCGTTCAGTCTGCTGATGAGCCGCTGCGCACCGTGACCTCTTGGCCTCGCGGAGGCTCGTTTGCAATGGCCTGCCCGCAGATTGCGCCCGTTAATGGTGGTGAGCACTCCAAACTCCCTGCCGGTACTGCGCACGCCATCGGCATTTCTTCTGTGCTCATGGAAAAGATGAATGGAGAATTCAACCTTCAACTGTCACCTGAGGTTGAAGCCGGTGCGTTGCGAGTAGCGGCATTCCTGATCAGTTACTACGGCAGCAGTGATGCGGGCGACCTTGCAGCACCTGCACCGACCATCACCACCCGTGACCGCTTGGCCCTGGTAACAGTGACCATCAAGGGCTTGCCTTACGTAATTGTCGACATCTGCCTGCGAATGCTGCAACCGGCCGAACTGTACAAGGCTCAAGGCTTCCCGCCCGACTACAACATCAGCCAAGGATCTGACGGCAAAACCTTCACCAAAACCCAGCAGGTACACATGTGTGGAAACAGCGTGAGCCCACCACCGATGGCGGCGCTGGCTCGGGCAAATGATCCATGGCGAACAATCGAAAGTCTGGCAGATGCCGCATAACCTACTCTAAACCTAACGCCTTAGAGCGGTATGGAGACAAGCATGCCCCCCACAGTACGCAAAGAACTCATCAAAATAAGCGAATACCAACGTCACCGCTGGGGCGAAAACGGGACACCACTCTGCTCACAAGCCATCCGCAATTACATCCGCAACGGAAAGCTACCGGGTGAGCAGATAGGCTCGCTCTGGTATGTAGACTGGAACGCACTGAACATAGCTGACGGCAACGACCTGGTCGCTATGGTGTTGAAAGGAGTTGCCTGATGGCTCCACGGCCGCGCAATAGTACGAACAAGCACCTGCCGCAGAACCTGTACTTTGATCCACGACGCTCGACCTACCGTTACCGTCGCCCCAGCGACGGTAAGTGGTTTCAATTCGGCACCGATCGAATTAGGGCAATAGATGCCGCAAAACAGCTCAATCTGGCCTTTATGCAAGGTGCCGATCTGGTCCGCTCAGTCATGGGCAATGCATCAGGCTCATTTGCAGGTTTTCTGGACAAATACGAAGCCGAGATATTGCCTCCCCGCGAGCTGGCCAAGGGTACGCTCGGACTGTACGCCGTGCACTTCAGACGCTTCCGAAGGCATTTTGAAGGCAAAGCCGTCGATCAAATAACCATTCGCATGGTTGCCGAGTTACTGGACACACTGACCCCAAGGAGCGCCAATCAAAGTCGCGCTCTGCTGGTGGACATTTTCAATCATGCCGCGTCCAAGGGCTTATGCCCGGACAACCCGGCATCGAGCACCATCAACCGTATCGAGAAGAAGCAACGCAAACGCCATACCGTGGAAGGCCTAAAGGCGATCAGGGAGGTGGCACCGCCCTGGCTGCGCAATGCCATCGACTTGGCGCTGATTACCGCTCAACGCCGCTCCGATATTCTGGACATGCGCTTTGATGGCGTTCGGGATGGGTTCCTGTACCTGGTACAAAAGAAGACGGCCAAGGCCAGCGATACAGCATGGATTCGTTTCAAAGTAACTGACGAATTACAGGCCGTCATAACCCGGTGCAGAGACAACGTCGCCTCACCCTTCCTGATTCATCGCAAGCCGCAACGACTGCTGCAGAAGCAGGCGCAGACCAAAGAGCACTGGACCAAGGTTGAAGAACGCTTTCTAACGCGCTCTTTTAAAGAGGCGCGGGAACTTGCTGGCTGTTATGCGGATTGGAAAGAAGAGGAAATGCCGGGCTTCCACGAAGTGCGAGCGCTGTCGCTGCACCTGTACAAAAGAGCCGGTAAAGATGGCCAAACCATTGCGGGCCATGCCAGCGAGACCATGACCAAAAACTACCAGAAAGACCACGCCGATGTGATCTGGTCGGATGCGATACCAGACCTGAATATCAGCGAAATTACCGGTTAGTTTTGCGCGCATTTTGCGCCAGTTTTGCGCAAGGCAAAAACGAGAAAGGGAATCAAAGGCCTAAACCCTTGATTCCCTTACAGAATATGGTCGGGACGGAGTGATTCGAACACTCGACCCCTAGCACCCCATAAAGGTAACTTATAATCCAGCAACGTCCGGCAAGATCCAAGCCCCCCCATAACACCCTGAAAATATTGATTTTACCCGCTACCACTGTCCATTAGCATCCGCTAACATCCCCCTAAAGCTCATCTCAATTCACTACCAATTAACTACCAAGAGCAAGCGCATGGCCAACATTACAGATAAGGCAATGAAGGCCAAGCCTGGCCAAACTCATAAATGGATGAGTGAAGTCGCGATTTGGGGCCATGGATCACTTCTGGCCCGCATCACGCCATCGGGTGACCGCCTTTTCTACTTCCAATACACCAATGAGACAGGCAAGAGATACGCTCTCCCAATCGGAACTTATGGTGCCGGGGATGATTCCGCCACAATGACTCTTTCGGATGCACGACAGAGAGCAATGGAATTGGCCAGCCTTCATAAAACAGGCATCAAAAACATCCGTGAGCACCTTGAGTCCGAAGAGGCTGCACGTATCGCTGCCCGCAATGCCGAGCTAGCACGGTTACACGCGGAGAGAGCCACTGCAGAAACCGAGCTAGCCCGCCAGGCCTCCCGCAAGAGCGTTGTCGAACTGTTTGAACACTGGGCCAAGGTCGATTTGATCAATCGAAAGGATGGCGGCGCAGAAGTTCGTCGAATGTTTGAAAAAGACGTATTGCCCTTTCTAGGCCAATACGCTGTAGCGGACGTGAAAAAAGGCCACATAACAGAAGTGACCGATACCATGCTTGCCAGAGGCGTCAACCGCGCTGCAAAAATAGCCTTCTCCTTGATGCGCCAGATGTTCAGATTCGCAGTGGACCGTGACCTCATAGAGCACGATCCCAGTGCCAGTATCCGAAAAGCAAAAATTGGCGGTAAAGACGTCGAACGCGACCGCGTATTGACTGATGATGAAATTCGTAGCCTCGCGAAGAAAGCCCCAGAGGCAGGGCTTCTGATGACGACAGAAGCTGCAATCTGGATTGCACTTTCTACCTGCTGCCGCATCGGTGAACTACTAAATAGTCGTTGGGAGCATGTAGATCTCAAGCAGCGCACTTGGCTAATTCCTGCTGAGCACAGCAAGAATGGAAAACCGCATATGGTTTTCCTGTCAAACTTTGCTGTAAGTCAGTTCGAACGGGTTCAGAACATCAATAGCAGCTCGGTTTGGTGCTACCCAAATACCGATAACAGCGGTCCAGTCTGCTCCAAGACCGTTACCAAACAGCTGGGCGACCGTCAACGCCAACCTGAGCAAGGAACAATGAGCCGACGTAGTGCTAAAGCTCAAAACCTGCTGCTTCCTGGTGGCAAATGGACCCCTCATGACCTTCGTCGCACAGGTGCAACGCTAATGACCGCACTGGGAGTGATACCTGAAGTGGCTGAGCGCTGCCTGAATCACACTGAAGACAATAAAGTGAAGCGGATCTACCAGCGCCACAGCTATACAGCCGAAATGACTACCGCATGGCGCCTACTAGGCGAATACCTTGAGACACTTACTAATCCAAGGGTTACAGACTAAATCCACCAACTGCTTAATTGAAAAGGTTTCAGTCATCACTGCAATGAGCATCCCATCATCGATGACCAAACCATCTCACTGCAGTGTCGAGGGCATGAACTCATCACCCTGCTCCTCACTAGACCCTTTTCCGTTAAACATGGCGATGCGTGCGAACCCTGCGGGTGACTGAATGCGGTGATCCTCGACGATCACGGTGGTCAGCATCGTCTTCCGCACCACCAGCTTCTACAGCATCCGAGCATTCCACCGAAAGCCCGGAACAATGCCCAACACTCAAATCAACCCACCATTGACGAAGAAGTTATCGTCGGCGACTACTGATACTTAAACCTAAATTATTATTGTGTTCCATCATATGCTCAATAATAGATTTCGGCTTTAATTTAATTTTATCCAAAAGCAACCCAGGATTCCGCAGCAAAGCCTGCCTAACTCCGTAATCGCCGCCTTCCATCAGAACCTCCTGAATTTCTTTTGTCAAACCAGGGTTGTTGGCCAGATTAATTCTTACACTCTGCTCCGGATCGTTGGCGAGCCTCACCTGCACCTCCTTCGAAAGTTTTTGATGTACGGTAAGGATTATTTTCAACGCCGTATCAGCATTTTCCAAAAGCAGTAACTGCTCGCTCTCTGTCAACTCTGGACGCCTGGCGAATGCCTGCTTGATGCTGCTTGCGCCATTCTCAAGGATTTGAGATTTTACACTGCTTGCAAGCGAGGGGTTTGAGATCAGAGCGGCACCAACCGAAACCTCTTTATCCAAGACCAGTTTGAGCAGCAGGGTTTCACTCAGTATCGGGTTGCCAGCCAGCGCGGCTCTTACTTCGGCGTGCTTATCCTCTACCAACTGCTCAGCGGCACCGTCGGATAGTGTTCTGTTGTTTGCCAGGTTCTGTCGCACAACCACATCACTGTCGTTAGCGAGTGTCGTTTGGAGCGCTTCGTTCAAATCCTTCCTTATGGAAAGAGTTCGACGGACCGCTGCCTCGCTATCCGTTGCCAGCTTCTGCTGCAGCGTCACGCCTTTCGCCTGAGTTGCAAGCTTGGTGCGTAGCTTCGAGTCAATGGTGCCATCATCAATCTGGCGAACTAGCAAATCTTCTGGCGCGTTCCCATTCAGGCAGGCCAATTCGAGCAGTTCGAGATCGTACTGAGGGCTGTCCTTGGGTACGTTGATACGAATGGACAGTAGGCGTTCCGGGCAGCGCGGGTTTTCGTAAACCGCTTTGATGACGCTACGCTGGGGATCCATGGCGAGCTTTTCCAATTGATCGTCCGGGCAATCAGGATTGCTCGCGACCTCCTCACGCTTCACATGGTTAGGGTCGGCAGCCAACTTGATCATCTGTGCCACACTGAGTCCCTGATACTCAGAAGCCGGACGCAACTTGAGTTTTTCGAATAACTCTTCGTACTTGCCGACCTGATCGCGCAGGGTTTCGCGCAGTGGGATGGTGGACTGGATCGCGTCTTCCAGCAGTTTCTGAGTCAATGCGCTGCCGTTAATGAAGGCATTAGCCAAGGCTTCATTGACCGCATTCTCGATGTCAGCACCGCAGTAATCACGACACAGCTTTACGAGCTTCAACATCTCCAGTTCAGCAACCGTCTGGCGCGACTTGCCCAGGTGAATACTCAGGATTTTTTCCCGCTCCACGGCGTTGGGAAAGCCAACATAGAAGATTTCGTCGAAACGACCCTTGCGCAGCAGCTCCGGCGGCAGTGCGCTGATGTCGTTGGCGGTGGCTATGACAAAAACCGCACCGGTCTTTTCCTGCATCCAGGTCAGGAAATAGCCCAGCAGGCGCGCGGTCACTTCCGAGGCATTACCACCACCCATGCCGACAAAAGCCTTTTCCAGCTCATCCACCCAGAGAATGCAGGGGCTAACGGTCTCAGCCATGCTCAGTGCGCGGCGCATGTTGTGCTCGCTTTCGCCAACATACTTGCCAAGTAGCGAGCCGATATCCAGACGTAACAGGGGAAGCTGAAACAGACTCGCGGCGACCTTGGCTGTCAGTGATTTCCCGCAGCCAGGCATACCGGCGATCAGCACACCCTTGGGCGCCTTAACGCCCTGTTGGGTCGCCTCATCCAGTCGACGGATAATGGTAGAGCGCTGTTCCAGCCAATGTTTCAGGTTCTCCAGGCCACCAATATCGCTCAACTCTACGTCGACGCTGACCATCTCCAGCACACCACTCTTGGCAATGATTTGCTCCTTCTCGTGGAGAATGGTTTGCAACGTCTTTTTATCCAACGTTCTAGTCTGCCGGCCCACCATCCTCAGCAACTGCCCGATTTCGCTAGCGGTCAAGCCACTCAATCCAGAAATTGCCAGATCGTTCAAATTGTCGGGCACGGTCAATTGCCCATTGTTCTCTGTCTGAACCAACATGGCCTTGATTTCCTTGCGGTCGGGCAGCGGCAAGGAAAGCAAGGTAACCTGGGCTTCGATCGAGGCGGGGATACACACCGCCTCAGAAACCAGAATGACCGAGCACTCGCCAGCGTGATGACGTTCGATCAGGTTCAGCAACTGCTTGAGGCGGGCGATGGCGAGCGTGTTGTGTTCCAAGGCGAGCCGAGCGCCCTTGATCAAGATCAGTGACTGTTCCAGATCCGCGTCCAACAGTGCTAACAGCGCATGTTCCAGCTCGGTTTTGCCGGACTCGAGGTTGCTCAATGGTTGTTTGTTATCGAAGTCGACCCAGCCATGCCCAAGGTTCCACTCATGGATACGCTTGAGTCCGAGTTTATCCTGAAGTCGGACCAGCAACTGATCGACACGGGTCTCTTCTGCGGACTGGATATAGATGGCGGGAGCTCCAGCCAGGAAATGCTCTTCCAGCTTTACTTCGAAATTCTTTTTGCTTTTCATTGCGAGCTCTCAGCTAAACAGACCACTAACGAAACTTTTGAAGCCATCCACTACAGCGACGGTGGCCTCTTTTATGCTCTCAGTCACTTTGCGGACCACCTTGCTGGCAACCTCGACAATCTTCCTGCCCCCCTTTTCGATGAGCGTGCCCACCGCCTTTCCTGCTAGACGACCCGCAAAGCCGCCAACAAGGCCACCAACAGCCGTACCTCCAGGCCCAAAAACTGAACCTAACGCAGCTCCCCATCTGGCGCCAAGCTGGGTACCTTTCTGTTCTACTGCTTGCGCCAGCGAGCGAGCGGCCACCATGGTTGTCTGCTCGATGGCATTGATTGCGGTGTCGGCAAGGATGTCGCCCTGCCCCAGTTTATACAGCGCCTTGGCACGCTCCAGGCCGGTATAGGTAGTAGTCGCGATCACCTCGGCTGGCGTATCGCGGAAACAGCTTAGCCAACCGCTTTTGGCTGCAACCACCACGCCACCGGAAACGGCAACCTGCGCACCGATATGCTGGGCCGACTTTAGCGAACTGTTGAAAAATTCCTGTAGGGCCACACTGGTCGGTGCGTTTTCATGACCACGCATCCAGTTCCAAGTGCGCTGCCCAAGGATGCGGGCTCCGTGGCAGGAAGCATTCAAGGCCGCATTGAGTAACGCCTGGTTGTTGATATCCTTGGCAATGGCCAGACGGGAGTTTTCGTCCCAGATAGTCGGTTGTTTTTCCGTAGCGCCTGTCATACCGCCAATGGCGACATCGGTAGGTACCGTAGTGTGGCGCATATCCGGCTTGAGTGTCTGCGTCAGCGATATGTTGGCCGACTCCAGCATGCCCTGTACTTGTCCGGCGTACTTGTCCAAATTCAGATCGGGATTGTCCTGAGCGTCCTGCTCCAGCTCCTTGGCTAGCCAGTTAGCCGTACTTTTCCCCTTATCGAGGTGTCGTTGCAACGACTCTTTATGCCGATTGGTACGCGTGATCGAGTCGATGAGCGTGCGCGCGACACTTTTGACTTCGGCGTTGTTTTCCCACAAATGAGGATACTTGTTGAATTCATGCGTGAGCCACTGATCCAGTGGCATCTCATGGCGATGCTGGTCGTAGGAACGAATGAAGTTCCAGATGACCTCGACAGCCTTGGGCGCACTACCCGAGTCAGCGAATGCGACTTGACTCAACAGATCTGCTTGACGCTCGTGCTCGTTTTCGTTGTTAAGCAGTGGCTCGGAGAGGTTCGACATAGAAAATCCGTTTGATTGGCTCATGGCAGAGTGTCCTTGGGGGGTCAGCAAGGGTGACAAAAAGAAAGGAATGATACCCGGCAAAGTGCCTATGGTCTCGCGCCAAAATGGCCTTCTGCCATAGTGCGAACTCACCCAGACTTCACTGGAAAATGCACTTAGCGATGCAGAAGCAACTCTGCCAACGTCCGCTCAACCCACCCTGCATCGCGCATCTTCAACGACTCGTTCCCGCACTTCGAGCACTGCTTGAACCACTCCCCCGGTCCCAGCGCATCACTCCGGGGTGCCACCGTTTTCTTCCAACCACATTCACCACACATAAGCGTAAATGGCTTGGGCTTTTAGGCATCGCAGCTCTCCTGAAAATTTATCCTTAGTCGTCTCCAACCGGCCGACATCTCGTGCCAGACAGCGTATAGCACTCAGATCAGGGCTGGCGACGATACAGGCCAAGAACTTCGCCCGGCTGACGGCCACATTTAAGCGATTTTTCGAATACAGGAAGCCAATTGTTGGCGCCTACGCCGAATTGACCCAGTTGCCGAAATATCACTGACCCAGCCTGACTCCTCGCGAACCATTACCTTTGCTGGATTTGTGCCGATTTGGAGGCGGGTCAGTCTTGCGTCAGCACGTAGGTCAATTCGGCATAGGCGTCTACACTCCCAAGATACGGTAGCCCGACTTAAGTGAATACTGGCAGTTTACTGCCAGTCGTGCCCGTTCAATTTTGGTAGAAGCCAGGGGCGATTCAATACATGGAAGAATCATCTAAGCAAAGTACCCTGCAATTCCATTCCGGTGTTCCCGATCTGACCTTCTCGAAAAACGACGCGCCCTGATGTGTGACTGGTCGAACTTCGCGAACACGAAACAGACTGAGAGTATTAAAAACTACCCAGCATTCTGCCCACAGGCCTAGGCGTAGCCACCACATATTACGCACAGTTATTCTTAGGCGGTTTAATTAGCCGCTTAAATTTCATAACATCCCACTTCTCTACAAAAGAAAGCTTTGCAAAAAGCGCCGTCCTCTTTTCCTTAAAAAGCTCCTCAATCTCTTGTTGCTGCGGCTCCACTGGCTCAGCGCCGAGTTTTTTCATTTGATCTAGCTGGATGGTACATTTACTTAATTCCGCAAGGGTCGCACCCAAGAGCGTGCCTAAAGTTACAGCCGCCAGATGACTAAAGTCTGACCCCCTCATTAACTGTTCGCTATCAATGATTTTTTCAGGCTGAATTTTAGTTTTTTTCTGAAGATTCTTTTTTTTAAAAATTAACCTTTCCAACGCCTCAGTTACACTTAAGGACTGCTCCTTAGCCAACTCATCAAGTTTCTTCTTTGCAGACGCTGCCAGTACAAAGTTGTAGGCTTTTTTTTCATCAAGATTATCCCTATAACTTTTCTGACGCCACGCTCCTCTCATCTTATTAATGAACTCACGATAGTCACTGGTATCTGGTTGCACCGCGGCCCATGAGATCAAATCGTCGTATAACCCCGCGACCCTATAAAAAGTTTTTTCCCTTCCGCGAAGGTAACGCACCGCCCACTCGTGCTGCTTCGTGTCGGTGCGCTCCATCCATTCAAATCCATTCTTTAGCTTTGGCATCATAAATCCCCATGTGCGGCTTAGCTCACGATGATACCTCATCATCACTGCGTACCGTTACGGAGTGATGTGACGGAGTGATTGACGCAAAATTTAAAATCTATTAACAGGGTGTTTTTCTGCGATATAATCACCCTTTAGACCAGGATCAACCGGAGCTTTTGTTGCTATGCATCGCACTCTACTGAGCTTTGATTTGCACTCAATCAGCGCTGAAACTAAGTTTTTCCTCATTAGGTTTGTGCAGTTGTATGGGGTAATTCAGCCTATGCGAATGGGCGTCAAGGAGCTTGCAAAAGCGACAGGTGCTACCGATCGAGTGGTGTCCCGATCACTAGATGATCTGGTGGAGCTGGAGCTGCTGGATCGCAGGAGGATTGATAATGGTGCGAGAGGTCGCAACAAAAGGGAGCATCAATGTTCATCACGACTGATCAAGCTACTTGAGGACATGAGAAAGAATACCTCCTTGACGCATGAACATAGGATTGACCATGTGCTAAATGGCGCGAGTCAGCCAGAAGGATCTGAGTTGAATATCACCAATCGATTGTTACTTGTCGTGCTGCTTAGCCAAGCAGATCAGTTCGGGATAGTAAGAAGCCTGGGGTTATCTGATTTATCGAAGCGAACGGGTCTTAACCGAGAAAGAGTGAAAGCACAGCTTCACAAACTACATTCATTAGGGGTCATCCGAACATCAGTAGCGGGGATGTCGAGCGCCGAGATATTTAGACCTGCAAAATCTATCTACTTCCTAAATCTTCATGCCTGCACATTAAAGCTAGGCGACCAGACAGCAATAATTTTAGTGCTCCCATCTGACACAGGACACTACTTGAACGACATGAATGAAGCCATGAGAATCGTTCACCTGGCGAGCATTGGCCGTGGGCGCGAATTCCCATCAATGACGGGCATTCTTCGACTTCTGCCAGACAACACTCACTTCAAAACGCTCGCAGCTTTATTCTATCCAAAAATTAAAGGCTTGCAGCTAATTCCTTTCCTACAGGCAAAACTGGATGAGTACGCATCTTTTCTAATATCTAAATATCGACATACGATTTTTTTCGACAGCCCTTTCTTGGATCATGAGCTTTTAGAGATTATAAGGGCCGATTTCAAACCTCCAACTAGCGAAGGAGCGCGACGCTTGTCAAGCGCTGCACAGGATTATGAAAATCCTATTTTAGTTGATTTTTTATATAAAGTTTCTTTTAGATTAGCTTCCGAGCTCAAGGAGGTATTTTCTATTGAAAAGATGCCATTCGAAAAAATTGACTTTCAGATCCTGCCGAACTCAGATACAGCATATCGACTGGGCAAGCATTCTAGACCTAGGACTTTACTAGCCATCCCACACAATGCAACAAGTAAGGGGGCATGTTACGTTTTGAAAAAAATCGAAGGAGGGGCTTTGGGCTATATACGCTTTGAGAATGAAGAGAATATCCAACGTGAAGATAGATACAAGTATGGTCTGCTCACAAAAACAAATGCGCCAAAACGCTATGGCCTTCGAAGCTGAACTCAAGCCTAAACACCGCCAATAAAACCACGAAAAAGTTTTTAGTTATCGGTCTCCCCAATCCTGTGAACAGATATGAGGAGCCAATAATGAAATCCATTCGAATAATTCGCATAGAAAGTTTATACAACGCAACTGGCTTGGGTCGATCAACAATCTACAAGTATATTGCCGAAGGTCATTTCCCAAAATCAGTCTCGCTGGGTGGTAGAGCTGTTGGCTGGATCGAAAGCGAAGTTCAGGACTGGATCATGGCTAGAATAAAGGAGCGCGACGAGCATTGAATGCCAGACTGCTGACGCTCAGAGGATCGGGTTTGGTTTAACCAGTACACTCAACCCACACAACGACAATGATAGCCAAAAAACCACCTCTGATGCTTTTTCTCCAGAGTTACAATCAAACCAGAATAATGCCTGTAAAAAACCCATACATCACGACGAACAAATGATCGTTCTCGGTAGTCGCACCGCCTTTTAGTAACAAGTTCTCGAAGCCTACAAGGCTTCCAGCGCTAGCTCAATCAGACACCTGCCCGTCATTGCGCACCTATATTTCCAGCCAACAACCCATCAACCAAACTCGGTATTAGTATTATATACAACCAGCACACTAACACCTCCAACACAAAAACAGCATCAACACAAGATAACCAACAGAAAACGCAGTAAACAAGTACGTACCAGGCCAAGTGTATGAGAAACACTCATACACGGAATAGCCAAATGAATACCACCATCAAAGCACAACGCCTTCAAACCAACACCAACCTCAGCTTACACTTCGAAAACCACTATCAGGGCTTACCTGTCATGGTACAAAAAGGCCCGTTGATTCGCGAGTACCTAGAGATGCTCTACCACACAACCCAACGTGCTCTGGAGGAGCACGCAAGGGTCTTTGCGGTTCGATTCGACTTAAGGCTACCGGATGGAAAGCCACTGCCTCAGGACGCTTTTACTAACCGAGTAATCCAACGCTTCATTGACTCATTAAAGGCGAAAATCAAGCATGCTCGCGAGAGATCCAGGCAGGTTCATGGATCAGCTCACAGCACCAGCATCCACTATGCTTGGGCTAGGGAGATTGGCCAGACCGGCAAGCCACATCATCACTTTGTGTTGCTACTCAACAAAGATGCTTACTGCACCTTAGGGAGTTTCAATCTTTCTTCTGACAACATGTACAGCCGCCTACACGGAGCTTGGGCTAGCGCTTTGGGTTTATCTTTGGTGGAGTCTTACGGGCTGGTCCATATCCCTCCGAACCCCCAATACAGGTTAGATAGAGTAAATGCAGCTGAATTCGCCAAGTTCTTTGAGCGGGCAAGCTATCTTTGCAAGGCGGCAACAAAAGTATTCCGTGATGGCAATCATGCTTTTGGTTGTAGTAGAGGGTAAGTACTGAGCACATGACTCATGGGGGATGAACAGGCAGTGCGTGCAACCAACGGTCCATTCACTGCTTCGGTTTGACGCTGGTAAAATTGCGGTCGCGGTTGTTGACCGCTTTAAGTTTGCTACCGTCGATCGCGACTAGGTTCTCTCCGAATAATCCACCTGCTGACACGGCACAACAAATTGGCGGCAGGCGCCTCGGATGGCCTTACTTTTGCCTATTCGGAAATTGGCGACGAGTCTCGAAATCCAGCATCGAACGTCCGGTCAGCCGCATCCGCTTGTCGTTGCATTGGGCTTCTCGTTCCATTCGCCGGCAACCGACAGAATACGGCCCCAAATAGGACATCTGCGGTTGAATACACAACCAAGAGCAACCGCTCGGGGCCATCTACCTAATCAGGGGCGATTCAGCCTGTAGATCAGTTCCAGCAGAATGATCGACCTGCTTTGAGGCGCTGATTGCCTTCCAACCCCATTGGCTGCGCTTTTTGTTGAAATTCAGTATTGCCACTCCAGATACCCAATCACCGTCCGAAATTGCAGCAGCCTTCATCAGATTTGGCGGAATGAAGATATCGTCCGGCGTAAAGCCCATTTCGCGCTCCGCCCGCACGTTGCAGGCAAAACCTTTCCTCACAGAGGAGCTAGGCACCTCGCCGGTGCTTTCTGCCACAAGAACTCGATACCGTGCCCCATCCCTGGTTTGGTATCTGGCTATTTTTACAGCCACCACATCACCCATACGCAATGTGGAGGAAAACTCGGAGAGCTGGATCAGGCCATCTACACCGCGTTCAACAATGAAATGGGCAACCTGCTTGGCTTCATTAACATGATCAACAACACCAATTTTAGTCGGAGCGATATCCCATGTCGCACCCGCTGAACGCTGCTCAATTAGGTACAGCTGAAACCTGTTGTCAGCATGAAACTCACCCTTGAGCCTGATCGGATCACCGGGAGACGCCCCACTAAGCGGAAACTCTGATTCCCGGATATTGACCTCTTTGGGCATTGTCCCAGCTTCAATAAACAACCTGCGTCTTTTCTTTGGCTTGCCATCTTGGCCGGTGACAGTGAACCGCTCACCGACCGAGGCCGAAATCCAGGGCATATTGCTGAACAGCAATGCCTCGGTGCCCACGGCATTGACCTGATAGTAATCCAGATTCGAGCTTGCAGCCTCGACATCCGCATACCATTGCTGTGCGACGATCTGCGCCGCAGCCTCAGGTATTTTTTGCTCTGCCTTAACCTTAAAAGCAACAACGCGCTCGACCTCGAATTTAGCTCTAGAAAAGTCACCTGCCGCGATAAGAATGTTGGCAAGTTTGAGGCGGAGCTTGCCAATGAAGGCGTCATCTCTGGAACACATCAAGCCCTTGCAGTAGCAGCTCCGAGTAGCCTCTTGATCAGAGGCCTCGCAGATATCTCCCAGCAGGTCCCAGGCCCAGTATTCTCCTGGCTTGGCTTTGGCAACATCCACGCCAAACAGCATGGCCTCTTCATAGCGGCCAACTGCCACAAACACCTTAGCTTTGGAGTGTTTAATCCAGATGTTATCCGGGTAGCGCTGAATGGCTCCGTCAAGGTAAGGCAGGATAAAGGCCAAGTCGGTGGCATTTTGGGATGCGATGACATCTTTGCACGCCTGCCGAATAACTTTCTCTGCCAGTGCGGGATAGGTTTTCCCGTCCTCACCCTGAAAGCGCTCAAAATCTTCCGGGCGCAAAAACTCGAGATTCCAAAGTCTGGAAAAGCCGAGCATGTTCAAACTGCCTTGCCCTCCCAGCTTGGCCGCCTGCTGTAGAAAACAGCTATGCAGGATTGAGGGCTTGTCAACGCTCAACTTCAAGTACTCGTTGAGATTGCGCTTGATCAGACCGACATTGACACTCTCGTGTTCCAGCAACAACTTGCCGTACCTGTAAAGTTCCCATGCCAGAGAGGCTTGAAGTCCGGGATCGGCCGGCTGTGCAGCTAGAGCCTCTCGGTAAACTGCTGCGGCCTGCGCATGCTCCCCTCGCATACTCAAGGCTTTCCCTTCCTCTCTGAGTCGCCCATCCGGCCTGCATAACGACAGCGCGTAATCTCGCTGTTTAGCAAAAACCTCATCGACGGCTGACACCACAACATCGTCGAGCTGCAATCGGTAGTATTCAATGTGCTGTGAATTTCCGGCTCTTGAATCCCGCTTGATCAGATCAATCAGGCACCAGCCTAAGGCCTTGTGATCCCACTCTCCGGCACCGGGAGCGTTCATCAGCTGCAAAGCCAGTTGATAGGCGTCATCAAGCTGACCCTGCTTGCGCTTGGCGAATACATCGCTGCTACTGGTCATTGGCTCATACCATCAGTGATCAAAATACCCACTTCAGCCACTAAAGTCCCCGGGGTGCAGGCGCTGACGACTGGCTGACATTTTTTGAACTGATCTTTGCCGTTGTACCAGATGTCATAAACCGCCAATTCTCCATCCCTGACGAACTTGTACCGCTGGCACCAATTCATCGCCTCAACATGCTGAATGCCTATCCCCAACCCATCTGAAAGACCAACAAGACGCTGGTGAAATTCGTTCAGAAAGGGCTTGTCGAACTGAACCTCCTCAGTGGATGGCGGCTGATTGATGACAACGGGCTGACTCTTCAGCGGTGCCAGTACATGCATTAGCCACGCACTGAATTCGGTCAGCGACTGTGCGCTCAAAGCTGTCACTTTCCCTTTGCTGCCATATCCGATATTGATCCGGGCAAACTCATTGTCACGCTTGATGAAATACGCTTCTTGATACTGGTTGTGGTGAATTTGATCTATTTCTACAACACTGCCAGCCAGCAATGCCCGAACCTTGCTCAACACCGCCAACAAAAAAAGTTCGCTAGGCGGTATGCCGAACGTTTCCGAATCCGGCTCCACGACTTGCCTAATCGGACTCGCTGTTGCGCTACCACCCTCCGGCTGCGTTAGGTGGAGAATGCCCGGTCCATTGACAATTTTGATACCTGCACCCAGTTTCAGAGCCGGCGGGTCTAGCAAATACAGCATGGAGGCAGTTCGAGTGATAGCGGTGTAGAACCAGCGGAAGTATTCAGCACACAACTGACTCTGATGCGCTTTGCATTTGACGAACACATGATTCCACTCACTGCCCTGAGCCTTGTGACAGGTAATTGCATAACCGAACTTCAGGCGCAACGCATTGAAATAGGGGTCAGCCATCAGAGTCAACTTGAACTCGAGAGTCCCTCGCGGAAGGCGCGGATGGCGGAGGCAGAAGTCCAGATACAGCGCCTTGCTCTCGTCGGAGCTCAACGTGGGGTCCTCGCTATACAACAGACCCTCAAAAATTTTGGCAGCAAAGAAACGCGGTCGATCATCAAGATCACGAAAGCCAACCAGCACATCCCGGAAGCGCATGCTAACGTCTATCGTTTCCACCTGTTTCGTGTCTGGATTTTTGCGTTTCAGCGTGGCGCAACGGTACTCGGGCTCACCACGCACCTCACGGATAAGCCCAAAATCGCCATTGGAAATAAAAAAACCGAATGCATTACTGTTGCTGACGGCCATCACCTTGTCGCCAGGCACGACCTGCGGGCAGCCCGGAAAAAAGTGCTCTCTGATCCTGCGGTTGAAGGCGGCCACATCGGCATTCGACCAGGCGATTACAATGGATTCGCCGTTGATCTTGCCGCCACAGGAAGCCAGATAAGCCTCCATCAGGTCCGTAGGCTCGACCTTGCTGATATCCGGGTAATCCAGGTCTACATCCAGCTGATTGAATACCCCGGCCTTCAGACTCGCACGCAACTTCAGCGAGTTGTGCATGACCCCGCTGTCGGCCTTTTGCCGCACCACTTCGGTCAGCTCATAGCTGGTAGAACACACATGGTGCTTTCGATACAGATAATCCGCGTTGAGCGCAGGCGAAAAGTTCATGTCCACCGGCGGCAGCTGGGCATCATCGCCGATGAAGATCACCTTTTTGTGGTGATGGTTGTGATCCAGATTGACGAACTTGAAGAAATCTCGCAGCAGATAACCGCTACCGAAACGGAAAAACTCAGCCTCCTGATAGGTGTCGGCAAACATCGAGGTTTCATCGACGATGAAGACGGTATCCGCCGACATCGCGTTGACGTTTAGCTGCGCGTAGAACTTGTAGGTCTCGCTGCCATCGACATCGTCTTCGCGATATTCCTTGATGTCCTTGAAGGAGTAGATGGTCTTGTGAACAGTGTACGCTGGGGAGCCGGTCTTTTTGGCGATCACTTTCGAGGCCTTACCCGTCGGTGCAGCCAACACGTAATTGCGCCCAATGGCGCGGAAGTACTCCGTCAACCCCTTGGTAATGAAGGTCTTGCCTGTACCGGCATAGCCCTTGAGCAGGAACACACTGTCGCCACGCCCGCTGAGAAAGGCATCCAGCCGCGTGACCAGTTCGGCCTGTCCCCCGTTCAGGGCGTATCCGACAAAGGCATCTTGAAGACTAATCAACTGCCGGGTTTTCTCAAGCTCGAAATCGATACTGCTCGCAGCCTTCAAGGAGGAACGCTTGAAAGACGCCAGCCTCAGTTCATCCAACGTCTGGTGCAGCACCGAAATTTCAGCCAATGCGGTCTTCTCGGATTGCTCAAGCTCGGCCAGTTCGGCCTTGGCTTCAGCCAACTGTACCGCCAGGGTCTCCGCCGAACGGAGCCACTCCTCCGCTTGCCGATCAGGGTCTATAGGCTGCACAAAGTCCGGGTAACCCGTGGCCTCGCCACCATCAGTGCGCAGCGTCTTGTGCAGCCATTGCCCAACCAGATAGGCCTCCTTGAGCAACAACAGAGCCTCCTGGCTGGAGACAGCCCGGCCATGGGCGGCCTTGTTGCCCAACATGCGGATGGCATGCAGCTTGTGGACGACAGCGTCTTCGACGACAGCCCGATAGGACTCGCTATTGAGCCGGTCGAAGAAGCTGTCCGTGGGTTCACTTGGCAGTTGCAATTCGCGATACAAAATCCCGACTAGGATCTCGGCAAAGCAGCGCAACTTGACGATGGCCGTATGCGGGTCGGAATGGACATACCGTTCGGCAAAACTGGCGTATTCATAGAGCTGCGGCCATTGCGCCTTGAGCGGGGAAAAGTTAGTAGACTGCATACTACGATCCTTGTCTTTCATACCACTCGATTGTTTCCTGAGCGATTGATCCTCCAGCATGCTGCATGGTGAAGCAAGCCCCGAACAACTTCGACTGCTGAAGTTCACCGTTTAAAGCTGCCAGTAAGAGCCGCGCGGCGAGTCTGCGTAGCCAAAGCTGGCTGCGGACTCATACCAGGCTAGTCTTAGCGATCAGCAGTTCCGCCGCTATCCCCTGTTCGAGTCGGCGAGTTTATGGCTAGCAGCCTTTGAAGTTCGCCGCCCTCCGAGTGGGTGCTCATCTTTTCGCTTGGCTATCGATCCGCGAATGCTCGGCCACGGTTAGAGGCCTGGCGGTGCCAAGTCACTGTAACCAACCTGCCAACGCACCTTCTTGATCCCCACCGCTGGGGCGATGGTGTCCACCCATTTTGATTTGCCCCCCAAAGGTTGGACATAACCGTTGGGGTGTCTCATGGGTAAATACACAGTGCAGACAAAGGTGTCCGCCGTCGACGACTACTCCGGTTCTTGCACCAAAACGGGGACCAAAGGCAGGGCGATACTCAGTTTTGACTTAAACACGGTAAACACTCACCAAGCCCTCTCTAAAATTCAAAACAAAAAAATCTCAGACCTATATCACTCAAATGAACGCTCCGATGTGAGCGCGTCGTTAAGCATTTCTGCGTGATACGTGGACTCAGCAAATAGAGAGGAACCCTTGTATGTATACCCCATGCCCAAGCTGCAACTCAGGACAAGTGGTCACTAAAAATGTTGGTAAACAAGCAGGTGGATTGATTGGTGCCGCAGGCGGTGCGGCTAGTGGTGCCGCCGGTGCTCTGTCGGGTGCAGAAGTCGGTGCAGTGCTGGGCGTGGTCGGCGGGCCAGTCGGGATCGCCATTGGCAGTATTGCCGGGGCTCTTCTCGGTGGACTGTTTGGCGGAGTGGCTGGCGGCATTGCCGGGGCCACGCTGGGCGAGCAGATCGATGAAAAAGTCCTTCACAACTATCAGTGCCTGGCGTGCGGCTACAGCTTCAGCGTTAACCGTTAAGTCGTTGTGAACAGGCCTCGTTTGTCGCTGACAACGACGCTCTTTTCCATTCATTCACAAGGAATCATTCCCATGGCTCATCTCGTTGAACAAATGGCATACACTGGAACCACTCCCTGGCATGGCTTGGGCAGTCGCCTCTCCCCAAAACAACCGCTCGAAGTCTGGCAGCGTGAAGCGGGCATGGATTGGAAGATTCAAGAAAGCCCTGTTCACTTCAAGGCCGACAGCATCGGCCCACTGGGAACCATCCACTCGTTCCCGGAACAAAAAGTGCTGTACCGCTCCGATACCAAGGCACCACTCTCCGTCGTGTCCAACCGGTACCAAATCGTACAACCCCGTGAGGTCTTGGAATTCTACAGGGATCTCACTGAAGTCTCGGGCTACGAGCTGGAAACCGCTGGCGTGCTGAAGGGTGGTCGCAAGTTTTGGGCCTTGGCTCGCACCGGCCAAACGACCGAGTTGAAGGGCAACGATCAGGTCAATGGTTATCTGTTACTGGCCACATCCTGTGACGGCACCTTGGCCACCACGGCGACCCCCACCACCGTGCGGGTAGTCTGTAATAACACGCTGACAATTGCCCTAGATAGTACGGCCAAGGCGATCAAAGTGCCGCATAACACCCGCTTTGATCCGCAAGTGGTGAAGAAGCAGTTAGGTATAGCCGTCTCGCAATGGGACGCCTTCATGCACCGAATGCGCATGCTGTCTGAACGCAAGGTTCAGTGGCATGAAGCCATGGGCTTCTTCATGAGCGTGCTGTGTGATGCCAGTCCGAACAGCCCGCTGCCGGCAGTACTTCCCAACGAACGGGCGCTACGCAAGGTGCAGAGTTTGTATGAAGGTCAGGGGCGCGGATCAACACTGGAGTCAGCTCAAGGAACCGCCTGGGGTTTACTCAACGCCGTGACGGAATACGTCGACCACGAACGCCGTGCTAGAAGCACCGAATACCGCATGGACTCTGCTTGGTTCGGTCAAGGTGCACAGATCAAGCAACGAGCGCTGGAGGCGGCGCTACAACTTGCAGCTTAGCCCCTGCTTTCGCTGTCTTCATCCCCCCCAATTCTCGTTCTTCCACTTATACAAACGCCTGCTCAGCCTCGTGCTGGTCGGGCGTTTTTTATGCCCCAGGAAATGATCATGAGCACTCAATCGCTGCAACATCTCAGTACTAAACCCCGCCAGGCGTTACGCCTGGTGGGCACCAAACAACTGCCGCGTGAGGACTGGCTGGCAGTGCGCAAGCTGGGTATCGGCAGTTCGGATGCGGCCGCTGCCGTCGGGCTTAACCCGTACAAATCTCAGCTGGAACTGTGGCTGGAGAAAACCGGGCGTGATACCTCACTGCCCAAGATCGATCCACAGGATGAAGAAAACCCTGCTTACTGGGGAAACATCCTGGAGCCGATTGTCGCAACACATTACACCCGGCGCAGTGGTCATCGGGTCCGCCGGGTCAATGCGGTGCTACAGCATCCTGATCCCAAACTTGCCTGGATGCTGGCCAATATAGACCGTGAGGTGATCGGCGCATCAGAAGTGCAGATTCTCGAATGTAAAACCGCCGGCATAAACGGCGCACGCCTCTGGAAGGAGGGTGTGCCCGAGTATGTGCAGTTGCAAGTCATGCACCAGCTCGCCGTCACCGGCAAGCAGGCCGCTGATGTGGCGGTACTGCTCGGTGGTCAGCACCTGGAAATCCATCGTATCGAACGCGAAGACTCACTGATTGCTCGGCTGATCGACCTGGAGCGGTTGTTCTGGGATTACGTCGTCAGTGACACCCCACCTCCGGCCGATGGTACGGCCTCAGCAGAAGCGGCGTTGCGCTGCCTCTACCCCGAGGACAACGGTCGGACCCTGGACTTCAGTCAGCACACGGAGCTGGCCACCACCTACTTGGAGCTCAAGGCTGCTCGCCAGAGCATTGCCCAGCAGGAGACGCGTGAGGCGCAGCTCAAGCAGGTTCTGCAGCAGGCCATGGGTGAAGCCACCCGTGCAGAGTTTTCTGAAGGCTATATCAGCTGGAAGAAGTCCAAGGACAGCATTGGTCTAGATGTAGAACGGATGCTGAAGGACAAACCCTACCTGCAGGCCCGCTACCCCAAGATCAAAACTGGCAGTCGCCGCTTTCTGATCATCTGAACCATTCCCCCGTCACCCAAGCCACCTGGATCGTTTACGTCCCGGTGGCTTTTTTATTTCCAGATCAAGGATAACCGCCATGCTCAAAGGTTTAGCCATCACCCCTCCGGTACTCGGGCGCATTTCCATCGGAAAAATCGTCGAGAGGAACGGTAAACGCCTGCCCGAGAAAGACGATCAATTCACCATCACCTCGCAGGTACAAAGCCGCGACGGCTGGTTGCTGCATCCACTCAATGAGGCGCTCCGCAATGGCCAGGACGGCAAGCTGCGCAACATTCCGATCCGTTTGCTGTTCAACGAGCCGGACCTGAACTTCCGGGCCGATTACAGCTTGTTCGACCGCACTACCGGACGACCGGTCTGTGTAGGCAACGGCGAGACCTGCAAGCGTCTGACCAAGGATGGCATTCAGTCACTGCCCTGCCCTTCACCTGATGGCTGCTCACTGGCTCAAGGCAATGCCTGCAAACCTTACGGCCGCTTGAACGTGGTGATTGGTGACGATGATCCGCTGGGCAGTTTTGTCTTCCGTACTACTGGGTTCAACAGCATCCGCACTCTGGCGGCACGTCTGCAGTACTTCAGCGCAATCTCCGGCAATCGCCTGGCCTATCTGCCGCTGGAGTTGCGTCTGCGTGGTAAGTCCACTCGGCAGAGCCACGGTACACCGATCTTCTACGTCGATATCACGGTGCGCAGTGGCCTGAGCCTAGAAGACGCCTTGCTGGAAGCCAAGCAATTGGACGAAGCCCGACAAGCCTCCGGCTTTGACCAAGGAGCACTGGATCACGCGGCCCGTCAGGGCTTTAACAATGGGGCCTTTGAAGACAGCGAGGAGGACACCGGTGCCATCGTCGAGGAATTCTTCCCCGCCATTGAAGACCAGCCCAGTCCTATAGAGCCCCAAGCCCAACTGGCAGCGCCTGCCAAACCCTCACTCGCCCAAAAACTGGAATCCCAGGCCACGCGGCACAACGGCAAGCCCACCGTCCAGTAACCGCGCTCCTCCCCCTTTAGTTTTCACGCATTCGCACAGGAATATCCGCATGAAATATCACAAACTCCAAGCCGGTGAAACGACCGGCACCTATGTCATGGAATCCCCGGTCACCGAAGCTGACATCCTTCGCATGGCTCAACAACTGGCAATGAGTCGTCTGTCTAAAGGCCGGGCACTGACTGAGCCCAAGCAGGTCTTTAGCCACCTGCAAACATTGCTGCAGTACCACGAGTACGAAGTCTTTGCTCTGCTGCTGCTCGATACCAAACACCGGATTATCGGCTTTAGAGAGCTATTCAGAGGCACGCTGGATGGAGCCAACGTGTACCCTCGGGAAGTGGTCAAGATAGCCCTAAAGAACAATGCGGCAGCCGTGATTTTGGTCCACAACCATCCTTCCGGTGACCCAGAACCCAGCCAAGCCGATCGCACGCTAACCACGACCCTCAAGAACGCCCTGAACATGGTTGGTACCCGAATACTGGATCATGTGGTAGTAGGTCATGAAGGCTGCGTGTCGTTGGCTGAACGAGGTTACCTGTAAATTTTAGGCTCCCACCGTCCGCTTGACTGCCCTTGGCTGATGCTAGGGCGGTCATCCCCCCCTCCCAGCCACTTATTTTTTGTTTGCATTGAGCGCTATTACTCAGCTTCGGTTGCTGCCAATACCATCGCCGCCATCACCAAAGTCCTTGATGGTCGACTTCCACAGATAGTGCAGCCTCACTCTTTCCAAACCTCAGCCGCCAGCGGCAACTCATTCAACTCGGCGCGGGCCTCGCGCCAGGTTGGGAAATGCTCCCCGAGGATGGAGATAAAGCGCTCATTGTGGGTGGGTTCAAGCAGGTGAACCATCTCGTGGACGATCACGTACTCAAGCAGGTCTTTCGGCTTCTTCACCAACTCGGTGTTCAGTCGAATGTTCCCTGCTTGATGGTTACAGCTGCCCCATTTGGTTTTCATTCGCTGCAGGTAATAACCAGCCACCTTCACCTTCAACTTGCGCTCCCACTTCTTGATCAACACCGGCACCACGGCGTGCAGTTGCAGCTTCTGCCATTCGTGCATCACTTCGGCGCGCTTATGCGCATTGCTGCATGGGCGAACAGTTAAGGTGATGCGTTTATGGTCGAGCACCACCGATGGCTTGGCGTCTTGGTGGTTAACCACCATCAGGTAACGTCGGCCCCAAACATAGTGGCTTTCTCTTTCCACAAACTGACGCGGTGCCTCACGCGCCTGCGCTTCGAGTTTACTCTTCTGCTCACGTATCCAGCCTAGCCTGGAAATAGCGTAAGCCCGTGCGACCTCAAGCCGCGTGCCTGTTGGAGCGACCAACGTTACCCGCCCCTCTGGCGGATGCACACTCAGGTGGACATGCTTGATGTCTTTTCTGGTCACCGATATTGAAATATCGCCCAACTCAATAATCTCGTTCATCAATAGCCCGGTTGGTTCTTAATGATCTCGAAAATTGCCAGGGTCGCTTCACGGTCACGCCCCATCAGAGGAAACAGCGCATTAAGAACCCGAGCTTCGCGTGCAGGGTCTCCTCGCCAGGAGGAAGGGGCCTCACCACGCATAGCTTGATCAATATTCAGGGCCAACCTCACCTTCTCACCCTCGTCTTGCGGGCACTGAAAGGTCGTCGCAGCAATGCTGTCGAGGTTGTTGAACAGAATGGTAGCCTCCCGATGGCCGTTGAGTGCTGCTGGGGAGTTTCCTGGTCCCTTCTGCCCAAGTTGTCTGACCAGCGCCTCGGCCTTGCGCAAAAACTCCTCGTAAGCGGCTGCATCATCACGACTCTGTTTGATCAGATCTTCAAGCAACCTTGACATACCCTCGTAGAACTTCGGGTCAGTCAGTTGCTCACGAATGATGGTCTTACGTACGTTGTTGATAATGCCTTCGGCAATCGCACCTTTGGAGAGCTTCCCCTTGGCGTTGAGCTTTTTGGCGATGGCATCGTGAACGCCAGTCTGAATGATCAGTTCAACCAGCGAGAAATTATCGACAGTGCTCATCGGGTCAGCAGGATCTGCCTGTATATATGTGTTGAGCAGATGCCGCATATCCGCTTCGAATGGCTTGATATCCAGCTCTTCGCCGGAATGTTTCTTGATCGCCTCACGAAGGTCAGCATAGAACTGCACTTCTGTCTGCAACCTGCCGGCTTCAGCTGCCGAGTAACCGGCTTCAGTCAGGTTCTGCGCCAAGTCGGCAAACGCCCGCACAAATGAAGCCACCGCCTTATAGAAAGACACCCGCAGTGCTTCGGTCTCATCCAGCGCATTGGCATTAGCGGCAGCACCGCAGAAGTAGTGGATAAACTGCTCAACCTCACGCGGCGGTGCCACGGGGGCGCACAAGTAACTCAATGCCTCGCGGGCAGCATCCAGCTGCTTCTTGCCCTCAACCAACCAGTTTTTCAGCTCAACGTTGTTGCTGCCACCGCCGCCCGTGTCGATGTCCAGCTCGTCGGAGGTATAAACCGAAATGGCGTCTTGGACATCGCCGAACAGCTCTTTGAAATCGACGATATAGCCAAAGTCCTTGTCATCACCGTCAAGTCGATTGGTGCGGCAAATTGCCTGGAACAGGTTGTGGTCACGCAGCTCGTTGTCCAGATAGATGTACGAGCAACTGGGCGCGTCGAAACCGGTCAGCAGCTTACTCACCACGATGAGTAGCTTCAGGTTGGCCGGTTCCTCAATAAAGCGGCGCTTGGTCTCTTCTTCATAAGCGGTAGTGGTCTGGCCTGGCTTCAGCACGTACTGCGTGTAGGTATCAAATTTATAGCGCTCATCGCTTTGCGCAGGCTCACGGGAGATCGCGTTGTGGTTCGGCTCATAGGACGTAATGATGCCGCAGTAAGGGCCAAACAAAGTGCCATCAAACAAACGAAAATACTGGCAGGCGTCGTAGATGCTGGCTGCCACCAGGATGGCGGTCCCCCGGTCGTTATTCAGCCGTGGCTTTAGGCTGAAGTCCTCGATGATGCTGGCGATAATGCGCTGCTTGCGCTCACTGGCGCTCATCAGCGCTTCCATGGTCGCCCAGCGCTTACGCAGGATCGACTTCTGGTAGTTGTTTAGCCCTTTGGTTGCACGCTCGAACCAGGCATCGATAGCCTTACGCGAAGTCAAACGCTGCGGCACATCACGCGCTTCATACTTAAGGTCCAGCACCACCTTATCCGCAACGGCTTCGTGGAATTTGTAGGTGTGGATGTAGGTACCGAACACATCGCGCGTAGTCTGTTTGTCCTTACGCAACAGCGGTGTTCCGGTAAAGCCAATAAACAGGGCATTGGCCAGCCACTGCTTCATTTGCCTGTTCATGTCACCGCCTTGGGTGCGGTGGCATTCATCTACGAATACATAGAAGCGCCCATGCATGGGCGGCGGCGGTACGCTCAGATCAGGCTCAAACTTGTGCAGCAACGCGCAAAGCAGACGTGGTGTACTGGCAGAGAGCTTCTGCACAAGATCGGCACGGGAGGTAATGCGTGGTGAGGGTGAGTCGTTGCCGATTACCCCGGCATTGCGCATGACTCCGGATATTTGCTTGTCCAACTCATCGCGATCCGTGATGACCAGAATGCGCGCATCAGGGTCATGCTCCAGCAACCACTTGGCGATCAGCACCATGAGGATGCTCTTGCCACTACCCTGGGTGTGCCAGATAACCCCGCCCTCTTTACGCCGAACCCGCTCCTGCGCGGCCTTCACTGCGGCGTATTGATGAGGGCGCGGCACCTTTTTGATTCCCGCATCGAAGATGATGAAGTTGCGGATCAGGTCAAGCAGGCGCGACTTCTCGCACACCTGCGCCAAGGGGCCATCCAGCAGATAACCCGACTGCGCCACTTCTGCGCCAGGTAGCACTTGATAGCGGGCAGGCATCTCGCGCTGAATATTCAGCTCTTCTGACTCAGAGTTTGCCGCAATCGCCTTCCACTCGACAAAGAACTCAGCGCGAGTGGTCGCCGTGCCATAGCGCAGGCCCTGGGAGTCACTGCCGGCGAAAACCAACTGCACCGTACTGAAGAAGCCCAGGTTGAAGATTTCCTCCTGGTTGGTGATCAGCTGGTTAATACCATCGGCCACCTCAACCGAACTGCGCTTCAGCTCAATCACCCCAATGGCGATACCGTTCAGGTAAATCACCAGATCTGGGCGGCGCTCATGGCCACCGCGCAAGGTCACTTCCTCAGCAATGGCGAAGTCATTGCGCTCTGGGTGCTCCCAATCAACCAGATGCACCGTTTCGTGGGCCTGCCCAACGGCTACCTGTACCGGCACGCCGTAACGCAGCAGCTGGTAGGTACGCAAGTTGGCCTGATAAAGCGTGATGCCAGTGGCATCAGCCGCGGCAATCAGCCTTTGCAATGCCGCCGATATCTGCGCATCGGAGTAGCCGCGCTGCTTCAGGTTTGCCTGCATCAGCTCGACTTCAATGTTGCGGTTTTGCCCACGCTTGCTCCACTCGCCCAGGTAGTCGTAGTCGAGACAATCAGGCCGCGTCTTGTCCGTAAACAAAGCCAGAACACGATTCTGGGTGCGGCGTTCGGAGCGAGGTTGTTGAGTCATCAGGTGCATCCTGCAGGGTTACTCGGTTTCGTGTTTGCTGGCGAGGCTCTTGAGCAACACATTATTCATTTGCTCGTAATGCGTGCGTATGGCGCTGGCATCCCAAGGCTCGGTCTTCATCATCAAGTGCTGCTTAACGCTATCGATGACGTTGTTCTGATAAAACTCTTTCTTCGCGGCAGGCATGAAGTTGCTCAGGCGAGAGTTCTTGTCGTGGCTGATCAGGCATAGATTGCCGAACGAGTTAAGCGTGTCAGCGTCGAGCTGAGCTTGTCCGTCTAATGGATGCTGCGGGTAATAATGTTCCACCGAACTACGGAAGGTGAATTCGTAGGATTTAACCGGCTCGCTTGCCCCGTACTCAAGCCAAAGCAGATAGTCCAGGAGGTTGAAGACCAGGTTGTTTTCGATATTGCCGAACTTCAATCGGGACTCAAACGTCTCTGCCCCAATGCTATCGCGGCGTGTCTGACATACACCCTTGTTGTGGTAGATGATCGCAAAGTAATCCAAGCCTGCCTCTGGAGAAAGAAAGCGGTCAAAGACAAACGCCTTTGCTACCGACTCCATGTGCTGCAGATAAACCTGAGCGTCAACCTGCTCAGCGTGAAACAGGTGATGCAGTGCCGCATTCAGCCAGTGCTTGTAAACCAGCGTTGGCGTAGAAACATGAAACGCCGACAACAGCATCAGGATGCGACGGTTGATACCTTCGCTGCCGTCCTCCTCGCCGAAGGTATTCACATAACTGCCTCGACCAGTGCGGCTGCGCTCTCCGCCGTCATTCCATTTGAAGCGTTTGAGGCTCCAGCCATCAGCGCCCTTGATGAACTCGCGCTTGATTACATACTGGTCAAACAGATACTTGCAGCGCAGCAGGCTAAAGGTAAAACGCTTCACAGCTGCAACAGGGTCGAGTTTCTTAAGCACATGGGTTTCAAAGGTATCGAGCAGGCGTTTGTCATCCAAAGGGATGTCCACTTGCGTATCGACACGCAGTACATGCAACAGGAAATTTGGGAAATTAATAACCGTGTTGAAGCGCTCTGGCGCCTCATAACCTGACTCAGCTTGCTCCGCACCAGCCGGTGCCTTGGCTATGATCTCATCAAGGGTTAAGTGAGTGTCCTGCTGGGCAGTCACCTCTTGCGTTTTGTGCAGCGCAGCCCGAAGCGCATCGAAGTCAGCCAGCTCAAACTGTCCCCAGTCCTTGTCTCCAAAAATACTGCTGCGTTGGCCCGGCGTGAAGCCCATTTGCACATAGCGCTCCATGTTGGCGCAGGCTTCCCATACCGCATGCAGGCAGTTTTGGCTCTGCTTGCAGCCGTGCAACTGCTCCATCATTCGCGCCTTGAGCACCTCGTGCTTCTCCAGCTGCTCACCGCGGTTATTCATAATCTCGAAGTAATGGTTCAGGTCCGTATCAGCCGGTACCTTCACCCGCATGATTTGCACGTAGCTAAACAAGTAATCGGCGAACTTTTGAGGCGAAACTCCGCTCTCTTTCAGCTTTTGCGGCAAGACTTTCTGGATGAGCCGGTAGCCATTGAGGATGCCGGTATTGATCTGCTTCTCAACCAACACCTCGGCAGGGTCGTCGTTAAATTTCCCCTCAAAGATGGCCGCAAAGGTCGCGCGCGAATGCTCGCGGCTGTCAAAGTGAATGCTCAGAGTCGAATACCAGGCGAGATCGACCAACTGGGTGTTTTTCAGATACGACGTCAGCAACGATAGGGTCGTCAGCCGCTGTTGGCCGTCAATGGTTTCAAACACCGGTGTTTTGCTATCTGGGCGCTCATACACCACCAAGGTACCAATGTAGTAGTTGCGCGCTTTATCGTCATCCTTCGGCAGGTAATCGATCACGTCCTGAATCAGCTGCGTGATCTCACCCTCCTCCCAGGCGTAATTGCGCTGATACATCGGGATAACGTACTCAACGCCACCGCTGAGCAGCGCCTTGATGGAAAGCTGGCTGATCTCGCTACTCATAATATTTCATCGCCTTGAACAGAGCCTCGATCTCACCGGTCTTGGTTGATTTCTTGCCGCTCAATACCGGCAGGCTGCAGTTTATAAAGTCAGCAGGACGGGTGGCCTCTTTGATAAGCCTGAACAGATTGTTTTCCAGCACGTGGTTATCCATGCTGGCCAGCTGCACCACCTGCATCTGCAGGCGCAGGCTATAGGCCCAGATGAAAATCTTCTCGATGGCGCGGGAGATATCCGCGTGGCCGAACTTGTCGATGTAATAGATCAACAGGCAATCAAACATCGCCCGCACGTAACAATCACCAGTGCGGGTTCTTGCCGGGTAGCTGTTAAGGGTGTCCATGATGATTTGCGCATAGCCATCCAGCCCTACAGCACCCACCAGCTCATGCCCGTTCCAGGACTCGGCGCTGATCCGCGCCACTTTGCCCTGATAGTGGCTGATCAGCTCAAAGAAGCGCCGACCATTGATGATTATTTGGTCCAGATGGAAGGGAAAACCAAGCTCGCGCGAGTCGATCTTGCGCTCGTACTGTCCGTTGTAATTATCGACAAAATGGTGGGCGATGCGCAGTTGCTCCACGTAGGGGTAGCTGGCCACCGTATCGATGTTTACGCCCTTGAATAAGTCACTGTCATCCTTGCTGAAGTAACGGGCCGAAACCCCTTTCGACCAATTGCGGATGCGGTACAGGTACTGCGAGAACAGCGTGGCCAACTCCTTGGTATCACTGCTTTCCCAACGCGCCACCGTGGCCGCCTTCAACTGCTCGTCACGCGGGCTGAACTCACGCAAATGATAAGCCTTGAGCAGATCATGGGGCTCCAGGTCCCGGCCCCGCGCATTCTGCGAGTCGAAGAACTGGAAGGCTTCCGACACATCATTCAAGGCCACCGCCACGACCTGGCACTTGTTCAGGAAGAAGTCGATATGCGCCTCGGTAAAGTTCGCACGGGAGACGATGCGAGCTACCTCAAGGTAATTGCTATGGATGTTCTTCTGCGAGATCTCGCTGCTAAAACTGGGGTTCATCATCGCTTGCTCAAGCTTGAGCAAGCGCTCCTGCAGGTCTTTGCGTTCGAGCTTTTTTTCCTTGCTCCGCTGGATCAACGCACGGGCCGCCAGCAGCAGGCTGATGGTCCGCTGCTGGCCATCGACGATGTTCTTTGTCTCTCCTTCCTGGTGAAACACGATAGTGCCCAACCGGTAGGCGGACTTGTCCTTATGGATGGCAATATCGGAGAACAGTTGGTTGATATTCTTGCCGGTCCACTTGTATGGGCGCTGGTACTGAGGAATATCCAGCGCGGGGTCCGCGAGCAAGTCATAGACGCTGATGATCTTGCTAGATAGTTCAGTATGCTGCACTTGAGCCGCTTCCATGCCCAGGCTTGTCATAGCAAACGCGTCCTTCCGGTAAGCAATTCCTGCATCATGCCTTGCTTAAGGGCGCGGGTTTTAGTCAAACGCTGCTCCAGCGCGGCCAGCTCTGCGTCCATATCGGTCAGCACGGCGGCGATTGCGGTTTGTTCGCTGGAAGATGGAAGCTTCAGACGAAGCGCCTTCATATCCTTGTTCGTGATCTGGTTGATTGTTGCGCCGATATTGTCGCGAATCTGCCGTTGAATACTTTCAGATTGAAATGCATGTGAAATGAATCGCCAATGCACCGTGCGATACACCGTCATGAAAGCTCCAAATGTTGTCCCCGCAGCGCATTCGTCGATCACGGCGCTCTTACCTATGAGCGTTCGGCTGCCATTTCGCACACAAATAAGGATGTCACCTAGCGTCGTGATGAGGCGCTCATTAACTTCAATATCGACATAAACGTTGTTATCGTAAGCCAGTCGTCCGCCTTGAACATTCGACGATCGCAAAACCAGAAGTCCATGCTCGACAACATTATCCGGGTGGTAGGTTAAACCGATGATGCACTCACCAATCGCCCCCAAAGTTGTGTCCTCCCACTCCCCGCTAAAACCGGGGAGACGAGTTTGGCCGGTGAGAAGTTGTTGCATGGCTGCCTGTTTGAGGTCGCGCTTCTTGGCGATAAGCCGCTCCAGCGCACCTAGCAGGGCATCCACATCACTCAAAACCGTCGCGATGGCGGATTGTTCGGGGAGGGGAGGAAGTCCCAATGCGAACTCTGCCAATTCGGTGCGGTTAATCTTAGGCATTCCGCTGCGAACGGAAACGGACTCGGCGTACTTTGAGAAGCGATAGCCCAGTACAATCGCCAACATGAATCCCGATGAGACATCGTCTGCGGGCTTAAGCGGATACATGTCTGCACTGCACAGCCCCGCAAAGTTGGCGCGAATTGCTTTGCGCAGGTAAGGACGAATTTTGCTGTAAACGATGTCACCGCTTTCGAAGACATATTTGCCGCTGATCGCTCGTTGTTCCAATGCGGTTTTCTTGGCGAGCAATCTCCCCGTCGAACTTTCAATGTGGTCCGGCGCTACCAAAACCATAGACCTGTAGGGCTCAACCTTCGGGCTCACTTGGCCACTTGCAATGCGTACTGTAGTTAGAAGTGGACGGACACACCACTCCTCCGGAATAACCCCCACCTCCGTTTGCTTATAGCCTGGCTTCACTGCCATACCGCCCCCATCTTTTTCAGATGCTCTTCCACGCGACTGGCAAACATTGCGACCTCATCGGTGAGCAGGGGTAACGGGGTGGCATAGCGCTCACTCAGCTCACGGATGCGCCCGGTCAGAGTTTGGGAAACGCGATCCAGCTCGCCTTGTACTGCAACAGCCAGGGTAGGCAGCCATTTATCGTCCACCACCAGGGTTTTGATCTCGGCTACGCTCAGTTGTGGGTATTTAGCGTGGATCTTGTCGTCGAGGTCTTCTTCTGCCTTTTTGAGCTTGGCCTTTAGGCTGCTTTGCTGGTCGAGCAAGGTGGTGTACTCAGCCAATACCTTGAGTTCATCCTCATAATCCGGATCTTTGCCAATCTCGCGTCGGCGTGCCTTGATGGCTTTGGCTGTGACCTTCTGCTTGTCAGCCTCTCCCTCGATCACCTCGCTAAGCGAGCCATCCTCACCGCTGTGCTCTTCAAACATTTCGCTCATGCTTTGCTCGACGCTGGCAAGTTGGGCTTCCAGCCCTTCAATGGCGCTGCGCTCGGCCATGAAATAGCAGGCAATCAGAATCTCGACCGGAATCAAGTCGGACTTGAAACGGCGCTTGCCTTGGCAGTAGTCATGCTTCTCGCCCCAGACCAGCTTGTTGTTCTTGTCCTTTACCTTGAGGATTTCACGCACGTGAGCGCCGGCCTTCCAGCCGTCAGCGCTAATCAGGTAGCAGTCGTCCTGCATGGTCTCGGCCCAGTAATCCATCAGGTGCTGGTAGATGTCGTAATAGTCGAGCAAGGGCGCTTTGGCAAAGGAGCTGAGCAGCCCTTCGGACAGTATGGCGATCAACTCCTTGGGGTGGCTGCTGGCTACATCGGAGGCAAAACCTTTCAGCTGCGGGGTGCTGCTGGCCAGCCACTGGTTAAAGAGCTTGTCCACACCGGCCTTGAAGGCGCTGAACTGCGGATGAGCGAAGATGAGGGGCTTCACCTCGTGGCTGACAAGCTCAAAGTAACCGGGATGGCTAGCCGGCTTGAACAGGGCCGCGCGCAGGGCAGGCATGACCTGCCAGTAGCTATCGAACGCATCGATATCACGCTTGGGAATGCCACCGCGCAAATGACCGTCGATATCCTGAATGTCCTCAGGCTCGGTACTGTCGATATAGCGCGGCAGGTTAAGGTTGAAGTCGTTCTTCGGGTCGCTGATTTCGTCGAAGGAGACCATACGCGCGTAACGCGGCACATCTGCCATTCGGGTAAAAATATCTACAATCTTGTGTACGTCTTGATCGCGCAAGCGATTCTTCGAGCCGTCCTTGATAAAGCCCTTGGAAGCATCGATCATGAAAATGCCTTTGCGGGCGCTGGCGTTTTCCTTGTCCAACACCAGAATGCAGGCGGGAATACCAGTGCCGTAAAACAGGTTGGCCGGCAGGCCGATAATGGCCTTGAGGTAGCCAGAGCGCACCAGCTGCTCACGGATCACCGCCTCGGCATTGCCGCGAAACAGCACGCCGTGGGGCAGAATGCAGGCACCTTTGCCGGTGCTTTTCAGCGAGCGAATGATGTGCAGCAGGTAGGCGTAGTCGCCCTGTTTGCTGGGTGGTTCCCCCCAGGAAAAACGCTGGTAGGGATCGTTAGACGGAGTGAGACCAGTGATCCACTTCTTGTCAGAAAACGGTGGGTTGGCCACCACGTAGTCGTAGGTGCGCAGCTGCTCGCCGTCCTTAAACTTGGGCGACGAAAGCGTATTCCCGGCCATGATATTTGCGGTCGGAAAGTCGTGCAAAATCATATTCATGCGGGCCAAGCCCGCCGTGGTCACATCTTTCTCCTGTCCTTCCAAGGTGATGTGCTTGCCAGCCTGGTCGGCAACTTTCAGCAACAGCGAGCCTGAACCGCAGGTAGGGTCATACACAGTCGTGGCTGCCACGGCATTGGCCGGGCTGATGCCGATGACCTTGGCGATGATGCGGCTGACCTCAGACGGAGTGTAGAACTGCCCCTTGCTCTTGCCGCTTTCGCTGGCGAAATGGCGCATCAGGTATTCATAGGCGTCACCGAGGATATCGTCGTTGTCAGCACGGTTCTTCGAGAAATCCAGTTCGGGCTTCTCGAAGATCGCTACTAGGTTGGTCAGCCTTTCCACCCTGTCATTCCCCTCGCCGAGCTTGTTCGGGTCGTTGAAGTCAGGAAAGTCACTACGTGCAAGCCGGGTGTTGGCGTCGATTAGCGGCTGGATGATCTCAGTATTGATCTTGTTGCCAATGTCGGCGTTGCCTTTTAAGGCGACCATGTCCTTAAAGCTGGCTCCCGGCGGGATGGTCACCGGTGGCGCGAAGTCATCCGAGTTGCCGTACTTGTCGGAGATGTACTTAATAAACAGCATGAACAGGACGTAGTCCTTGTACTGGCTGGCATCCATCCCACCGCGCAGCTCGTCACACGAGGCCCAGAGGGAGGAGTAAAGATCGGATTTCTTGATAGCCATTGGCAATCCTAGCTGGGGTAAAGAGTAAGTGCGCAGGCGTCTCCTGTTGCGCGCTTGGGAAATGCCCTTAGCGCCAGCGCCAAACAGGGGGTCGACAGATATTTGTAGCGAAGCGGTAGCTTTACCTGCGGTTAACTAGCGAACCTTATCTACTTCGGTTTCATCGGGCCAGCATATCGTCCCTATTTTTGGTCCTATCCAATATCACAAGTGATATCACCCATGATGTCGTAGTCGGTGGACGGTCACCTTGGATGCCGCGCACAGTAAGCCGCTGAGCTTTCGGCGCCAATACTGGACGTGCGAACAGGTAATTAATCCACTCGGATTTTGCTGACGCTACTGCGCCAGGCAAGAGTCAGCTCGCTGCTTCTACCGTATTTGCAGGCTCAGGGATGAACAACCTGTACCCATAATTGACATATCGCCGAGCATTAACTTCTACCAAATCGGTCCTCACCGTGCTTCCAGCAACGCCTCAAAATCCGAAGCATGGATGTCCGAAGCCCCACTCAACATATCCCGCGCCAACGCTCGTCGCTTACTCAGCAACTCATCCAGCGTCGCCTCAAACGTCGGCATCGCCGCATCCCGAACCGTTGGGTAGTACACATACACATCCTTCTCCTGCCCAATCCGATAAGCCCGATCCGTAGCTTGATCTTCCTTGGCCGGGTTCCAGCAACGAGTAAAGTGAATAACGTGGTTAGCCGCCTGCACGTTAACTCCAAACCCGACTGCGATCGTCGACAGAATGATGACTGCGAAACCGGGTTGCTCCTGAAATTGGTCAATCAGCTTTTGTCTGCTATTGGCACTCTGGCTGCTGGTACTGGTATCGCCGTTGATGACAGTCGCCCGAAACCCGAAATGCTCCTGGATCGAGTGCTGCAATTCCCGCTGGATATCACGCAACTCGGTAAAGACGATGACCTTGTCGCCGTTCCCGGCTCTTTTGATCGACTCAAGCGTCTGCATCAACCATTGCAGCTTCGGCGAGTTGTCGCGCAGTCGCGTGTCTGGCTGAACGCTGTAAGGATGAGCACAAATGAGCTTGAGCTTGTGCAACAACCCGAGCATGCCGGAGGTCTTTTGATCGAGCTGTTCTTCGATCTGCTGTTTCTGGCTGTACGCGGATATTTCGGACAGGTACAGATTGCGCTGCAAGGCGTGCATGCTCAATGAACGGCATGCCGTATCTTCAATTTTGGCAGGCAGGTCTTTGGCAATGTCTTGCTTGGTACGCCGCAGCGTCTGAGGATCGATAAGACCTCGGAGGCGCTCCAGTGCAACCGTATCGCGCTCCAATGCGGCTTCGATGGGGCGCTGATATTCGCGACCGAACTGGTTCAAACCGCCCAAAAAACCTGGCTGAATGAAGTCGAAGAGGCACCAGAGATCAATTAGGGTGTTCTCGACAGGCGTACCGGTACACGCCACTCGAAATCTCGCAGGAATGGCTTTGATCGCCTGAGTAACCAACGCCGCAGGATTCTTCAGCTTTTGTGCTTCGTCACAAACAACTATCGACCACTGCTGGCGTGCCAGGGAAAACTCCTGATCGCGAAGTGTCTCGTAAGTAGTCAGGACGATTCGGGCACCGCCCATCCAACCTGGGCGCAGAAGATTCTTGATGCCCTTTGCTTTCAAGTCGACAGGGATTTCTTCCTTCTTGAACTTCACTGCACTCAAGGCTGAGCCATACAGTTTCAGCACTGACAGCGCGTCAGCGAAGAAGAACCGGTGAAGCTCACGCTCCCAGTTATCAAGCAACGAAACTGGGGCGACGATCAGTGTCGGCTTGTCTTGTGGATACTTTTCCAGGTACCAGACAAGGAAGGTGAGCAACTGGATCGTTTTTCCAAGCCCCATGTCATCTGCGAGCAAGCAACCTGACACGTCCGAGGGGGACAAGCGGAACAAATGCTGCAACCACGCGACGCCTTGAAGCTGGTGCTCACGCAAGACGACTTCAGGCTTGAGCAAGTTGGGCAACTCTGGCGTTGCGTCCAAAGCTGCGCGCAAGGCTGCCTGACGAATCTGGACGTAGGTGGGTTCGTCGATGTTGTGCCCAATTTGCAGTACGGCGCGGCCAACCTTTTCGATCGGTTTGACCAAGCCGGTCTCGACGGGGGCGATCTTCTTCGACCATGCATCGAAAAGTTGCTCGGCAGCAGCAATGGAGAGCGGTGTTTCGGACTCCGGCAAGCAAACCGTTTCATCACCGGCTGCGCGGGCTTCGTCCAGTCGCTGCTCAAAAGCTTCGAACTGACCGCGGTTGGAAGGATCCCAGCGCCCAAGGATCTCTGCGTCAATGCCAAGCGCCGCAACATCCTTCGGCAACCAGTTCTCGGTCGCCTCTTTGACGAGGAAAGGTGAGGTAATACGCTCCGCTTCCCCGATACCAGTCACTCGGTCGCCGTAGAGTGAGAGGTCCAGGACCGAGTCGAACTCAGCACCGGCTGCTTCGTTTTGCCAACGCTTAAGCAAGTCGCTGATTCCCGCCAGTTGGCGTAAATCAAAATCGCTGAGTTCCAGTTCGTAGCCCTGCCAGAAGCCGGCTGACATGCCAGCCGCCAATTTCAGCTGCAATTCATGCACGAACGGCGCGAGTTCATAGGCCGCTTTGAATTCAACTTCGATGGGCACTTGCGGGGTTGGCGAAATCGGTTCGAGCGTCAGGTTTACCCGCTCGATGCGATGGCCCGCTTCATCCAGTTTGGGTTCCAGATGAAAGCGGTGAAAGAAAATCCCAGCCTCGGCGAGTTCGTCTTCATAGGTCTCGGCATCCAGCACTTGCGCAGCACTGTCGCCGAGTGCGCTGTAGGGATTGCGGACGAATGAAAGAGCATCGTCGCCAGCGACCCGACGCCCGGGCAACGAGCGCACATAGTCCAATACTGATTTGACTTCAGGCTCAATCAGGACGTGGGTCAACGATCCATCATCACCGGTCACCCGGTATCGATCCTGAACCTGATTGGCACCGTCGAAACTCTCAAGCCAGTTTGCCGGCTGGCCTTCGAAGGTTGGTTGCAGTTCGATAACCGGTGTATTACCTACCGTCGATTTTCGCGGGTTGAGCCGCAGGCTTTCGGGTTTGATGACGACGGTCTTATCCAAAAAACCATCCATACCTGCACCAGCCTTGCGCGCCAACTTCCTGATGCTGGCCCAGCCGATCTGGTTAGTCACTTCACCCGGCTCATTTTGTTGAACCAGATAAAGTTGCCGTACCGCACCGGTCAGTTTCCAGGACGACTCAGGCAAAATTTCCATTGTTCCGTGGTACTGGACGATGGCCCCCGTACGCTGCACCTGCACATTTGCGTTGGACTGCGGGTCGCGCCATCCACTGACAGCGACCTTGAAGTCGTCAGAGGCAATACTGCCTTGGCTGCTCAATTGAGGGATGATGGCTGTCTGTGGCGGCAACCCCAATAGCGGCAGACTTGTTAAGTGCTCTGACTCATCAAGAAGCCGATAAAGCTCGTCCCACGTCAGCAACCAACGATCGCTGAGCTGAGAGACGAACTCTTCCTCTTCCAACTGAGCCAAATAGCTTGCCAGCGGCCAGGACTGCGCATTCTCCGCCAAGCTCAGGGGATAACAAATGCCCTGCTCCTCAATGGAAAAAACAGGCTCAGTATTTTCTACCGCCGAATTCGGCTGCCGGCCGATGCCTTTCAGCAAACGCTTGAGCATTACTGTCTCCAAAACCTGAGTGGCTGGTGATTGACGGGCTTGAAGCCCAGGCGTTGGAGCGCTGCAACGGCAGCCTGATCATTGTCATCAAGCTGGACCTGAAACGCGCCACCGCGCGCGCGTTGGTCATAAACTTTGTGCTTGACCGACTTCAGGGCATCACGGACTTGGTCTTCAAAAGCCATGGTCTTGGATGACCCGGGCGTGCCGGCCTGACTCTGCACGCGAATGCCCAATTTCCCTAGAGAGTCATCGAATTTGCTCAGCCAACCCTCTATACGGTTCGGGCGGCTAGGTGCAGGTGAATGCCGCATTCGATCCAGCGCACGATTTGCCTGCTTCAGCTCGGCAGTAAGCTCAAGCTGGGATTTGTCTGGGTTAAACGGCGAATCATCTGCTTTGTACACATAGCAGGCATTACCTGTTCCGGAGAACTCCACGAAAAAGTAGTCCCCAATCTGCATGACTACAGCATTGTTGTGCCCAGGGCCGCCTACCAGCTTGCTCAAGCGCCCTTTGTTTTTCTCACGGAAATGAACGAAGTCCCGCCCGCGGTCATTCCACGCATCCGACCCCATAACAATTCGGGTGTAGCTCATTTGGTTGGCAAATCGCAGCCAATAGTGCAGACGCGATTGATCAACCTCGGAGTCTCCCTTCAACAGGTTGAAGAAGTGTTCAAGATCTTCTTTCGCGAACCATGCAACGACCATTGCACAGACATCCTTTTCAACATACTGCAGCCAGCTGTTTTGCCTGGAACGGATCTGAGGGCTGCCCCAATTGTCGAGTGCAACCTGTTTGAGCAGCGACGACGGGGTTTCTCGATAGGCCGCCAAGTGATAACGCGACAGGCATGCACTCAGAATGTCGTTCATGTACCGCGAATGCTGCCGGCCGATGTCGACAAGGTCGGCTAGGCGCTGAGAAAACTCGGCATCATCCAACAGAAAAATACGAGAGATCAGTACGTTAAAGATCCTCCGCCACAGCCAACTGCTGTCAGGGATCTGCGCGATCGTCTGCAATGCCGAAAGGTCGCTGATTTCACCCTTGAACATCTGGTCACCCAGCCTGGCACCTGCCTGCTCGGAAAAAAGCTCCTGATGCTGCTGGACGATATGCACCCATTCCTTCTCGCGTTTTTGCTGGCCTCTGACGCAATCGAAGCCAAGCTGAACGTCTGCCCGCAACAGACACCAATTGGCGTTCTTATCAGGCGTGGCGGCCTCGTACCCAAAGTAGCTAAAGCACAGCGCCAACCAATCTCGACGGCTTAGCCTCCGTTTTTCGATACGGTGATGGATTTCTTTGTGTACTCGGTCAAAGAGCTGGTCATCGTCCAATATCGGCCCGACTCGCTCACTCTTGTCCGAGAGGCCGGAGAAAACCAAGCGCCATTCTGAGGCGTTGAGTGGGAGTACATTGCGGAATTTACTTATCGCAGCGCGGCGCTTTTCCTGAGGTGGCGGCAAAGCCTTTTCAGCGCGTTCAAATCTTTCGTAAAGATCAATTCCCGCAGCACCCAGACGGGGGAATCGCGCCAACGGTTCAGGCGCCGGCCCCACTCGATGCGTGGAAAGACTCAGGTTAATAGCGGCGGAAAGCCTCGCGATTGGGCTGGTCATCGACTCATCGCCAACTGACACTTTTCCATATCAGTGTTATTGAATACTGGGATCTCTGGCTTGAGGTTGTCTTCCTTTTCCTTTAAGCCAAAGAACTGCATGCGCAATTCCACTCGCCGACTTTCTTCCTTGGTGTCCTTTGCATTGTTGAACGACACGCCGCCCGCCAGGAACATCGATCTGATTTGTTGCTGGTGCTCCGGCGACAATCCGACTTGGAGCGGGCTGCGGCTATCGAGCAGGCTGCACATTACCCACTCTGAACGCTGCAGTGAAAGGTGCAGGTTATAAAGATAAGAGCCGTCGGTGTCTGTCGATCCCTCGATCACAACCTGTTTGAACCATTTGCGGCCTTCTTCACTGTTAGCCGCGTCCAGAATCATCGGCACAACCTCCTGAAGTGCCGACTGGCCATCGTTGCTCAGCGCATACTGGTTATGCCCAAATCGGCCAGCATCGCCGAAGCTAATCCGGTTGTCCTTGCAGTCCACAACGATGGTTTTACTGGCAGTCTTAGCCTTAAGGCTCAGGTGCTCGCAGATCTGACTGATGTCCCTATTACGCAGCTTCTCTCCTTGCTCCGCTTGGTTAATACGCTGCGTCACAGAACTCAAAGCCGCCACCATGACCACGAGAAATAGAATCATCATCGCGGTCATCAAATCAGCGAAGGAGATCCAGAAAGGCTTCTCTCCCTCGTCTTTTGAACGGGCAGCCGAAGGCATTTGCTTACCAAACATCGACTAGCCTCCGTTACTGCCTGATTCGTTCCATGATGTCGCCGAAGTCTTCGAGACTTTCCTTGACCCCTTCTACACCGCCAGCGAGGCTCTTGACTGCTTTATCGAGCTCGGCATCCAGGCTACCTAGGGTTTGTCTCAAAACCCGATCCATGCCATCACCGAACTCTTTGAAGCCGTTACCAAGCACACCACTGATGTTTTCCAGGTATTCATACACTTCACGGTTAAGCGCCTGCATCCGCTCGCTTTGAACCTTCAGGTCCTGGAGATACTGGCTGCGGCCGCTGGCCTCCCCTTGAGCACTCGCGACAACCCCTTCGATCACTGCCAGTGTTTTCGCCAGCGCTTCTCGATTGTTTCGATAGTCCGCGACCACGGTGTTCAACTCACGTGATGCCTGTGCAAGCTCAGTACCTGCGCCCTGGACTGTTCCCATCAGACCCGCTGTCGACTCACTGGCTCGCGCAACGTTTTGTCCGGCCGTTTCGAACCGCTCAGCCGCCGCCCGCATCTTGTCTGCGCCCTGCTGCATGCTCTGCAAATGCTGCTCTGTTTGGGCACTCAATGCATTAACGGTGTCTTGTGCAGACTTCTGTTGTTCAGACACTGTTTGCAACAACGCCTTGACCTGCTCGTCAAGACCGCCCACCAGGTCGCGGGTGCCTTGATGCAGGTCAGCCTGTGCGGCACGGGTGGATTGATCCATCTGCTGCTGGCCATGCTCCAGTTGCTTAAAGACTGCCGAAAGTTGCTCACCCAGCACCTCAACGGAGCCCGCAATTTTCGCCATGGTGTCCTGTTGACCTTGGCCGATGTTCTGCTTGATCGACTCAACAAAAGCCTGGAGATTCTCAGCCATTGCCTGTTGGCGAGCCTCGCTTTGAGCAAACAACTTCTCCAACTGCTCGGCCATTCGAGCACCCGCCCCCTCCCCTTCGTTGCCTATACGGGCAACCGAAGCTTGGAGATTGGCGAGCATCTCGTTCATCCCCGCTTGCATGGCGTTCTGTCCGGCCTGCATATCGGAGAGTAACTGGGCGATCATGGTTGAGCTGTTTTGGTTCGAGGACTCGCTAGCCGAACGCATATCTTGGATAAGCGTCGAAAAGCCTTGCTGCATCGACTGCATGGCGGAAACGGACTGCCCCATCAGTTCGTGTAGACCGTTGAACTGTTGGCCGAACGTACCTTCCAGCTTGTTCATGAAGGCGACTAGAACATCCTGAAGCAGGTTCTGTACTTGCCCAGACTGATCGCCACTGGCAGCCTGAACCGCACCCGCGATAGCTTCAAGGGGGGATTTGAGACTGTTCTCAATCGCACTGCTTACCTGATCGGCCAACAACTGCCCAGAGTCACGGTAAGTGGTTGACAAGGTATCCGCTAATTTGAGGCTTTCGCGGACCTGGGTATCAACGAGGTTCTGCAGCATTTCCCGTAGATCGGTTACCAGGCTGTCCTTGAGCTGACGGGTTTGCACGGAGCTTTCAGCACTCGAGCGTACAAGCTCCGCCAGGTATTCCTCACCGACACCGCTGTCGAAAAGCCCGTCGATGGTCTCGTTGAACGCCTCAAGGAGTTTATAGCATTGGCCTAGACGCCACTTCTCAGTAATCGTGACGGCTATAGAAGCCATGATTGAAATAAAGGAGCCTATGAACGCAAACAACACGTCCTTGAGCAGCTTATCAACGCTGGCATTTACCTGCTCAGGGGTGCTTGGATCAAAATGCTGTAGGCCTAGCATCAAGCCGAAGAAGGTTCCGACAATACCAATGCCGGTCAAAATACCAGGCAGGTGTTTATAGAACTCGGTTCCCAGCGGGGTATCAACCACGCTTTGAGGTGAGAAAAAATGCGCCGCTCCGGCGGTGGCGCGCGACCGGACAAGGACCTGCTCACCTTCCTGAAACTCTAACTGGTCATGCAGCGTTTCAGCGTACTCGTGCCAGGAGTGCTCCAGCTTGCTTCCATTGAACAGTCGCTCCAATTCAGAGCGCCGTTGAGACGGGGCGAGCGCTTTCACACCCTGCACGCGTTTAGTCAGACTTTTCAGCTGACTGCTAAGTTTGAAGGATCTACAAAAATAACGGACAAAGTACCAAGCGCATAAAATGAAAACGAAGCCAACTACCATTTTTGGTGCGATCAGCTGCTCGGAGCTTGCTGCACCCCAAAGATGCAACAGCGTCGAAAAATCCATACTTTACGCCTTCAATTAAGCAATTTTTGATGTTCGGGACACCCGCTACACCCACATTGATGCGCCAATCGCCAAACCCGCTGGCAAACGATGACCACACCTTGTTTGGCAAATATTTTTCGGTGCACAACGATTTCGGAATGGAAGGATGGCAGTTTCACTTCGGCCAATCAGGGATCTTCCGTAGACAAAGGTTAGAGAATCATGTCCTTATGCCAGCACCTTAGCCTGAGCCTTGACCGTCGTAAAGCTGGACGCGATCAATGGATCCCTGATCTGCGAGATCCGCCAGGCTTTTCGGATGCGCTCTTCGACCACCGTGCAGAAACACCAAATCCATCCACCCCCCTCTGTGATTTGGTCAGCGTCGAAAGCTTTGATTCTGCGCAGCCAAATTGCGAACCATCAGCTCACGAGCTCAAGTCTTGGAGCTTCTGATAACGACGGAGTCTGAGGTTGGCGTGTACCTCACAGGTAGGCTGAAAGGTAGTCAAGGAAACTACCTTAGGTGATGGAACCAGCCAGACACCTGCCTTTCTCTGCATAGCTTTTTTCGATGTCTGTCGCCCACCGACCGCAGCTCAGGCATGGAGCCTAGCAACTCGACACTGCCTCATAGACTATGATGAGCATAGACCCTTGGTAAACCCTATGACTTGGCAGACGCAACTTCTTGAGAAATCCCGGAAGCCAAGCTGACAGTCGCTCTCAAGAGGCAATAGGCTTGCAATCATCGCGATATTGGCTCAGAGGCGTACAGCGAACTCGCCAACCGTCAGGCACGCCCCACTACACAAGACAATCTCAATTCACTACCAATTCACTACCAGAACAGCCAAATCGCAACCATGAAAAAGCCCGGACGTTTCCGAACCGGGCTAAGCCATTGAAAAATATGGTCGGGACGGAGTGATTCGAACACTCGACCCCTAGCACCCCATGCTAGTGCGCTACCGGACTGCGCTACGCCCCGACTAGGCGTTACATCTGTGTTGCGTGTTGCTAGAACGTCGAGAAATATACCTTAAGCTTTTGAAATACGAAAGTATTTTAAATGCAGGTTTATTTGCGAAGTACCAGTAAAACGTCCTCCAATTCGGAGATCGTTTGGCGGATCAGTTGTTTGTATTGCGTGATGTCGTCTTTGGCTTCATCGCCTGACAGACGCAAGCGAGCGCCGCCGATGGTGAAGCCTTGGTCGTACAGCAGCGCGCGAATTTGCCGGATCATCAGCACGTCCTGGCGCTGATAATACCGGCGGTTTCCGCGACGCTTTACGGGGTTGAGTTGAGGAAACTCTTGCTCCCAATAGCGCAGCACATGCGGTTTTACCGCACAGAGCTCGCTAACTTCGCCAATGGCGAAGTAGCGTTTGCCTGGGATCGGCGGGAGCTCGTCGTTATGACTTGGTTCCAGCATAGGCCTCTACTCGGGCTTTCAACTTCTGCCCTGGACGAAAGGTGACCACACGGCGAGCCGTGATCGGGATTTCCTCTCCCGTTTTCGGATTGCGGCCAGGCCGCTGTCGCTTGTCACGCAAGTCAAAATTGCCAAAACCTGACAACTTGACCTGTTCATTGTCTTCAAGAGCGTGCCTGATTTCTTCGAAAAACAGCTCAACCAGTTCTTTGGCTTCGCGTTTATTCAGGCCCAGCTCTTCATAAAGACGTTCCGCCATTTCAGCTTTCGTCAGAGCCCCCATACGTCACTTCCTTAACGTGGCGTTCAACCTGTTTTCGAGCGAGGTGAGGATATTTTGTGTCGTGGTGTTCACCTCATCGTCATTAAGAGTGCGCGATGGATGCTGCCAGGTCAAGCCAACTGCAAGGCTTTTTCTAAGCGGATCAATACCTTTACCCTGGTAAACGTCAAATAGCCTTAGGTCTGTGAGCCATTCGCCTGCATTTTCACGGATTACATTCAGCACGTCGCTGGCTGCAACGTCCCGATCGGCCAACAACGCCAGGTCACGACGGACTTCCGGGAAACGCGACAGTTCGTGGAATTTAGGCATTTTGCCCGAAGCCACTTCTGCCAATACCAGCTCAAACAGGAACACTGGACGATCCAGACCCAAGGTTTTTGCCAGCTCAGGGTGGATTGCACCGACGTAGCCCACTTCACGACCATCGCGCTCAATGCGAGCGGTTTGACCAGGGTGCAGAGCAGGATGGCTACCCACCACGAAGGTGAAGTCATCAAGCGCGCCAGCAAAACCCAGCACAGCCTCAACGTCAGCCTTGACGTCAAAGAAGTCGACTACATCGCGACCTTGCGCCCAGCCTTCCGGCAGACGGGTACCGCATACAACGCCAGCCAGCATCGGCTCTTGTTTCAAGCCTTCCAGTTGCCCTACAAACCGCAGGCCACTTTCGAAAAGACGAACGCGGTCTTGCTGACGATTGAGGTTGTGCTGCAAGGACTTAACCAGGCCCGGCCACAGGGAAGCGCGCATGGCCGCCATGTCGTTGGAGATCGGATTGGCCAGCAACAGAGGCTCAACACCCGGGCTGAACAATTCGAACTGCTTCGGATCGATAAAACTGTAAGTAATTGCTTCCTGATAGCCGCGCGCGACCAACAGACGACGCAATTCCGGCAGTTCGCTACGCGCTTCAGCTTTCGCTTGTGGCGCAAGGCGAGCTTGCGGGTAACGAACCGGAAGACGGTTGTAACCATAAAGACGGGCCAGCTCTTCGATCAAATCAACTTCAAGGCTGATATCGAAACGATGGCTTGGCACTTCTACGCGCCACTGCCCTGCCCCGTCGGCGGAGATGGTCAGGCCCAAAGCGCTGAGCAAACGCTCAACTTCGGCAGGGTCCATTTCCAGACCCAACATTTGGGTGATACGCGCAGCACGCAGGGTGATCGGAGCAATGGATGGCAGGTATTGCTCGTTGACGGTTTCAACGATTGGACCCGCTTCACCGCCGGTGATGTCCAGCAGCAAGCCTGTGGCCCGCTCCATCGCTTCACGTGCCAGTTTCCAGTCCACGCCACGCTCGTAACGATGCGAAGCATCAGTGTGCAAACCGTAAGAACGCGCTTTGCCTGCAACAGCAATTTGATCGAAAAATGCGCTTTCGAGGAACACGTCGCGGGTCGTTGCCGAGACACCACTGTGTTCACCGCCCATGACACCGGCAATTGCCAATGCGCGGGAGTGATCGGCGATCACCAGCGTGTCGCTACGCAGGGCGACTTCCTGACCATCAAGCAGAACCAGCTTCTCGCCTTCTTCTGCCATGCGCACGCGAATACCGCCATTGATCTCGGCGAGATCGAATGCGTGCAACGGTTGACCCAGCTCCAGCATCACGTAGTTGGTGATATCGACAGCAGCGTCGATACTACGCACGTCTGCACGACGCAGGCGCTCAACCATCCACAGCGGCGTAGGACGGGACAGATCTACGTTACGGATGACACGCCCCAGATAACGCGGGCACGCAGCAGGCGCAAGCACTTCAACAGGGCGGACTTCATCGTGCACGGCTGCAACAGCAGCGACCACAGGACGCTTCACCTCGGCTGCGTACAGCGCACCCACTTCCCGAGCCAGGCCCGCCAGCGACAGGCAGTCACCGCGATTAGGGGTCAGGTCAACTTCAATGCTGGCGTCTTCCAGGTCCAGATAGACGCGGAAATCTTCGCCTACCGGCGCATCGACCGGCAATTCCATCAAGCCGTCATTGCCTTCGCCAACCTGCAGCTCAGCCTGCGAGCACAGCATGCCGTTGGACTCAACGCCCCGCAGCTTGGCTTTCTTGATTTTGAAATCGCCTGGCAGTTCGGCACCGATCATGGCGAACGGGATCTTCAGGCCAGGGCGCACATTGGGTGCACCGCACACAACCTGAAACGTCTCGGCGCCATTGCTGACCTGGCACACGCGCAATTTATCAGCGTCCGGGTGCTGTTCGGTGCTGAGCACCTCACCCACGACAACGCCACTGAAAACACCGGCGGCCGGCGTAACGCTATCGACCTCAAGACCGGCCATCGACAAACGAGCAACCAGCTCATCGCGACCTACCTGCGGGTTAACCCAACCACGCAGCCATTGTTCACTGAATTTCATCCTGCTCTCCTAAGAATTCGTTACGACTAGCGAAATTGCGCGAGGAACCGCAAGTCGTTATCGAAGAACAGACGCAAGTCGTTCACGCCGTAACGCAGCATGGCCAGACGCTCAACGCCCATGCCGAAAGCAAAGCCCGAGAACTCTTCCGGGTCGATTCCAGACATGCGCAACACGTTTGGATGCACCATGCCGCAGCCCATGACTTCAAGCCAGCCGGTCTGTTTGCAGACACGGCAGCCCTTGCCGCTGCACATCACACATTCCATATCCACTTCGGCCGAAGGCTCAGTGAACGGGAAGTACGACGGACGGAAGCGCACGGCCAATTCTTTTTCGAAGAACACCCGCAGGAACTCTTCGATGGTCCCTTTCAGGTCCGCAAAGTTGATATCGCGATCAACCAGCAGGCCTTCGACCTGGTGGAACATCGGCGAGTGAGTGATATCGGAGTCGCTACGGTACACACGGCCTGGGCAGACGATGCGAATCGGCGGCTGCTGCGATTCCATGGTGCGGACCTGTACCGGCGAGGTATGGGTGCGCAACAACATGTTCGCATTGAAATAGAAGGTGTCATGCATCGACCGGGCCGGGTGATGGCCTGGGATGTTGAGCGCCTCGAAGTTGTGATAGTCGTCTTCGACCTCAGGGCCCTCGGCAATGCCGTAGCCAATGTGGGTGAAGAACTGTTCGATACGTTCCAGAGTCCGGGTAACCGGATGCAGACCGCCGGAGGTCTGGCCACGGCCAGGCAGGGTCACATCAATAGACTCGGCAGACAGTTTGGCGGCCAGTTCAGCCTCCTCAAACAGTGCCTTGCGCGTATTGAGAACCTCTGTGACACGTTCCTTGGCAACGTTGATCAGGGCCCCCACTTGCGGGCGCTCTTCTGCCGGCAAATTCCCCAGGGTCTTCATCACCTGAGTCAATTCACCTTTTTTGCCAAGGTATTGAACCCGGATTTGCTCCAGGGCATTGATATCTTCAGCGCTTTGCACAGCCTCTAGTGCTTGAGAGACCAGCGCATCCAGGTTTTCCATGTACAGACTCCAGATACAAAATAGGGGAAGAGCTTGAAGGCTCTTCCCCTATTTAAGACGTTTAGCGCTTACGCCCACACAGTGAGCGCAAGAACTGTCGGGGGTACTTAAGCCAAGGTGGCTTTAGCTTTCTCGACAATCGCAGCAAACGCCGCTTTTTCGTTCACTGCCAGATCAGACAGAACCTTACGGTCGATCTCGATGGAAGCTTTTTTCAGGCCAGCGATCAGACGGCTGTAAGACAGACCGTTGATACGAGCACCAGCGTTGATACGAGCGATCCACAGAGCGCGGAACTGACGTTTTTTCTGACGACGGTCACGGTAGGCGTATTGGCCTGCCTTGATTACCGCTTGCTTGGCAACACGGAATACGCGCGAACGTGCACCGTAGTAGCCTTTAGCAAGTTTCAGAATTTTTTTGTGACGTTTACGGGCAATGACGCCACGCTTTACACGAGCCATGAGTTACTTCCTCTAGTCTTGATCCAAAAATTAACGAAGGCGCAGCATGCGCTCGACTTTTGCCACGTCAGACGGATGCAGCAAGCTGCTACCGCGCAGTTGACGCTTACGCTTGGTCGACATTTTGGTCAGGATGTGGCTCTTGAAAGCGTGCTTGTGCTTGATACCGTTTGCAGTTTTCAGAAACCGCTTAGCAGCACCACTTTTAGTCTTCATCTTTGGCATGTTCGGATACTCCGCATTCAGTTGATAAACATAACCGCAAGGCCTGCCGTGCCCTGGTGGTTACTTCTTCTTTTTCGGGGCGATGACCATAATCAGCTGGCGTCCTTCCATCTTAGGATGCTGTTCGACGGTCCCGTATTCGGCAAGGTCAGCTTCAACCCGCTTCAACAGTTCCATACCCAGCTCCTGGTGGGCCATCTCACGGCCGCGGAATCGTAATGACACCTTGGCCCTGTCCCCATCACTCAGGAAACGTACCAGGTTGCGCAGTTTTACCTGGTAATCCCCTTCCTCCGTCCCTGGACGAAACTTGATTTCTTTTACTTGAATCTGCTTCTGGTTCTTCTTCGCCGCAGCAATCTGCTTCTTCTTCTCGAAGATCGACTTGCCGTAGTCCATCACCCGGCAAACAGGCGGGACTGCGTCCGCTGAGATTTCTACCAGGTCCAGCTTGGACTCTTCAGCGATACGAAGCGCTTCATCAATCGAGACGATGCCAATCTGCTCGCCGTCAGCGCCAATTAACCGAACCTCGCGTGCCGAGATATTCTCGTTGATCGGGGCTTTCGGTGCAGCTCGTTTATCTTGTCTCATTTCACGCTTAATAATAATTACTCCGAATCTGGGCGACCACGCCGGGAAACCGCTTGCGCGAGGAACTCAGCGAACTGGGCGACGGGCATCGAGCCCAGGTCAGCACCTTCACGAGTACGCACAGCGACAGTCTGCATCTCGACTTCCCGATCTCCGATAACCAAAAGATAGGGAACCTTGAGCAAAGTATGCTCGCGGATTTTAAAGCCGATCTTTTCATTTCTCAAGTCAGACTTGGCACGAAATCCGCTCTGATTGAGAGTTTTTTCAACTTCGGCGGCAAATTCTGCCTGTTTATCAGTGATATTCATGATCACTGCCTGAGTTGGCGCCAGCCACGCAGGGAACGCACCTTCGTAATGCTCGATCAAAATACCGACAAAGCGTTCGAACGATCCGAGGATCGCGCGGTGCAGCATAACGGGATGCTTGCGACTGTTGTCTTCGGACACATATTCAGCGCCAAGACGGATCGGCAGGTTGAAATCGAGCTGTAAGGTACCACACTGCCAGACACGACCGAGACAATCTTTTAGCGAGAACTCGATCTTCGGACCGTAGAAGGCACCCTCACCCGGCTGCAGATCATACGCCAGACCCGCACTATCAAGCGCTGAAGCCAATGCACTTTCAGCACGATCCCACAGTTCGTCGGAACCTACGCGCTTCTCAGGGCGAGTCGACAGCTTGAGCTCGATGTCTTTAAAGCCGAAGTCTGCGTACACATCCAGAGTCAGCTTGATAAAAGCGGCGGACTCGGCCTGCATCTGCTCTTCAGTGCAGAAAATATGCGCATCATCCTGAGTAAACGCACGAACACGCATGATGCCGTGCAAGGCACCCGACGGCTCGTTACGGTGGCAAGCACCGAACTCAGCCAGACGCAGTGGCAACTCACGGTAGCTCTTCAGCCCCTGGTTGAACACTTGCACGTGGCAAGGGCAGTTCATCGGCTTGATCGCGTAGTCGCGGCTTTCCGACTCAGTGGTGAACATGTTTTCAGCGTAGTTAGCCCAGTGACCGGACTTTTCCCACAGACTGCGATCTACCACCTGAGGAGTCTTGATCTCAAGGTAGCCATTGTCGCGCTGTACTTTGCGCATGTACTGCTCAAGCACTTGATACAGCGTCCAGCCATTCGGGTGCCAGAACACCATGCCCGGCGCTTCTTCTTGAGTGTGGAACAAGCCCAGACGCTTACCGATTTTGCGGTGATCGCGTTTTTCGGCTTCTTCAATACGCAGAACGTAAGCAGCCAACTGCTTTTTGTCGGCCCAGGCGGTGCCATAAATACGCTGCAGTTGCTCGTTTTTGGCATCGCCACGCCAGTAGGCGCCTGACAGCTTGGTCAATTTGAACGATTTCAGAAAACGCGTATTCGGGACGTGAGGTCCGCGGCACATATCAACGTATTCTTCATGGAAGTACAGACCCATGGCCTGCTCGTTCGGCATGTCTTCGATCAGACGCAGCTTGTAGTCTTCGCCGCGCTCGGCAAACAACTCGATCACTTCAGCACGCGGCGTCACTTTTTTGATGACGTCGTAATCTTTTTCGATCAACTGCTGCATGCGCTGCTCGATAGCCGCCATGTCATCCGGAGTGAACGGACGCTCAAAGGCGATATCGTAGTAAAAACCTTCGTCAATGACAGGACCAATCACCATTTTGGCGGTCGGGTACAACTGCTTGACTGCGTGACCGACCAAGTGAGCGCAAGAGTGACGAATGATCTCCAGCCCCTCTTCATCCTTGGGCGTAATGATTTGCAAGGTGGAGTCATGTTCGATCAGGTCGCAGGCATCAACCAGCTTGCCGTTGACTTTGCCGGCCACGGTGGCCTTGGCCAAGCCTGCACCAATGGAAGCAGCGACCTCGGCCACAGAGACCGGATGATCGAATGAACGTTGACTGCCGTCGGGAAGAGTAATAGTTGGCATGGCGCCTCCTCTCCTAGTGGTGACCCCTACCAAAGGTCACGTGGGTTGGGATGAGCCAGTACGCGATTCGGTGGTGTACCTGCCTCACAGTGGCAGGAGCCTTGCGGCCAACCGGAAACCGAACCAGAGTGACTGGAATTCAAATCAAAAGTTTATGGCGTTGTTAGGCGGCCCAAGAGCTCACCCTCACACAAATCAGCCAAGGGCGGCATGCTAACACAGATGCCTTAGCCTCGCCCCTCCCTCTTTTTTTTACGTAAAAAACAGCCAGCGGATTTTGCGAAATGATGAACTTGAGCTTAATTAGTGCCTCAGATAGTGAGCGACATCATTTCAGATTCAACGATCTCAAGGAGCATCACATGCGCATGACTCATCTTTTGGCTTTCGCCGCACCACTGGCACTGTTGCTGCCGTTGAGCGCCCAGGCAGCCTGGCCCAAGGACTTGAAAGCTCAGTACACGGCCCAATGCGTGCCCGCAGCTGCAAAAACCATCGGCGAAGAAGCTGCCAAAGCTCACTGCGCATGTGGTGCCGATAAAATCGAAAAGAACTTCACCACGGCTCAAATCAAAGAACTGATGGGCCCGGCAGGCGCTAAAAATCCTCAGCTCCAACAAGACGCGCTGAATGCAATCGCAGAGTGCAAAGCAAGCCCTCAACCCAAGAAATAGGGTTTTGTAAGGCAATAAACAAGACTAAAACGGCAAAAATGCAGTTTTGAACTAAAAAATACGCCTCATTAGTTGCTTTTTTTTACGGCCGTTTTCGCCCTAAAAGCCCCATAAAACGGGGCCCCAAGGCTTTTTAAGCGCCAGACAAAAGCTAACAATGCTGCAAACTACAGCTCAGGGGGGGTCCCAAAGCGCACATTTCGACTATGATAGCCAAGTGTGCCCAGTTGGCCTGAGCAGCACAGTACTACTGAAAATATAAGTTTCTTGGAGATACACCATGTCTAATCGCCAAACCGGCACCGTAAAATGGTTCAACGATGAAAAAGGCTTCGGCTTCATCACTCCTCAAGGTGGCGGTGACGACCTGTTCGTACACTTCAAAGCTATCGAAAGCGACGGTTTCAAAAGCCTGAAAGAAGGCCAAACCGTTTCCTTCGTGGCTGAGAAAGGCCAAAAGGGTATGCAAGCTGCACAAGTTCGTCCGGAGTAATTCTCCCGCGAACTAAAAAACCCCGTCCATGTGACGGGGTTTTTTATGCCTGAAACTCGGCTACATGCCGTTAGCCGCAGTTAACGCGGGTAATGACGGCATTGTCATCGGCATTCAGGTTCAAACGATCAGAACGATACTCAAGGGTGATCATGTCGTGCGGCGACAAGATCCGTGCAGTCTGCGCGCCAGCCTTGATACGGGCTTGCTCCAGCAGGGCTGCAGAGGCTTTTTGGCCAATCGCAAAATCGGCAGCTTTGGCATCGCAACGCGTATGCCCAGTGTCAGCAACAGGCTCCTTCACAGCATCGTGCGTGCTGCTGCACCCAGACAGCACTGCGACTGCCAACAATGAACCCAATGATGCTAGCTTCCAGGACATGAAGCCTCCTTAAGATAAATAGTCAGAACCCTTGCGACAGCGTTTGCGCATATAGGTTGCATGTGGACTGATAACATTTTCGGATCAGGCCTACAGTCGCAAGAGTTTGCCCGACTGAATAACGACTGCGCACGCCTAATCGTGACGAAATATGTACAAACCATAAACCGTCATCAATTCAGGCATCTCCGCCGTGGCTACGGGCAAAGACGGATACGCCGGCAGCGAGCACATGAATAATTTCACCATTCTGATCGCCTCAAGATGACATTTTGCTAAAATCGCGTTTTTGAAACCCCTCATGAGATACCCATGACTACAGTCAGCATCGATGCAGATATCAAAGCCAAGTGGCCGCAAGGGCAATGCTCTTATAGCCCAGGTAGCCCGGAAGAGCTGGCCATCATCAGCATTGATCTTCTGGTCAAAGAGCTGGGTACAGAGGCTGCAAGAGCGTTTGTCAGCCAGGTGTTTGAAAAATACAAACCTGCCGACAGCCCAAAATCAGTCTGAGCACCCCCTCCTCGCGCTCCCTCCAAAAGCATCGCCAAACCCCATTTGGTAGATCGCCACTCTGCATTTCAACACACTGTAAGCAGTCGAATCCCCGAACAGACAACACCTCGAATGTTCGGGATTCCGTCCCTGCGCATAAAACCAAATAAAAAATTCAAAATATCTCCTTACAAAACAACAAGTTACAAAAAATACAAATTGGCACTGATAGTGGCATGGAGTGTGCTGCCCTTCCTTCGGCTCATGCCTTTGCAATGACGTGCGCCGCGCCAATCTGCGCGCCTACTAATAAGAGAGAGAACAATGAAAACAGCAGTCTTGAAATCAATTATTCCGGGCGCCCTGGCCCTCCTTCTGGCTATGCCGGCAGCTCAGGCCCAAGAAGCCGCCGCCAAACCTAACGTGGTCATTCTGGCAACCGGCGGCACCATTGCAGGCGCAGGCGCCAGCGCAGCCAACAGCGCAACTTACACCGCAGCCAAAGTGGGCATCGACCAACTGATTGCGGGTGTTCCTGAGTTGAGCCAATTGGCAAACGTGCATGGCGAGCAAGTCATGCAAATTGCCTCCGAAAGCATCACCAACGACAACTTGCTGCAATTGGGGCGCCGGGTTGCCGAGCTGGCAGACAGCAAAGATGTCGACGGAATTGTGATCACCCACGGCACCGACACCCTGGAAGAGACTGCCTACTTCCTCAACCTGGTTGAAAAAACCGACAAGCCAATTATCGTTGTTGGTTCCATGCGCCCAGGCACTGCAATGTCCGCTGACGGGATGCTCAACCTGTACAACGCGGTAGCGGTAGCCGGCAGCAAAGAAGCTCGCGGCAAAGGCGTACTGGTGACCATGAACGATGAAATCCAGTCGGGTCGTGATGTCAGCAAAATGATGAACATCAAGACTGAAGCATTCAAAAGCCCTTGGGGCCCGCTGGGCATGGTGGTTGAAGGCAAATCCTACTGGTTCCGCTTGCCGGCCAAGCGTCACACCATGGACTCTGAATTCGACATCAAAAACATCAAGTCCCTGCCTAATGTCGGCATCGCCTACTCCTATGGCAACGTAGACGACACCGCTTACAAAGCACTGGCACAAAACGGCGCCAAAGCGATCATCCACGTGGGCACCGGCAATGGCTCGGTATCGTCTCGCGTCGTCCCGACCCTGCAAGAACTGCGCAAAGATGGCGTGCAAATCATTCGTTCTTCCCACGTAAACAACGGCGGATTCGTACTGCGCAACGCAGAACAGCCAGACGACAAATATGACTGGGTTGTCGCTCACGACCTTAACCCACAAAAAGCCCGCATCCTGGCCATGGTCGCCCTGACCAAAACCCAAGACAGCAAAGAGCTGCAGCGGATGTTCTGGGAATACTAAAAACCCGCGCCAAACGCCTCCCGGCGTTTGGCTTCCTACCACTCATTCGCCCGGATGAGTGGTCTATTTGCTTGATTCTCTTCTTGTTTTCGCACTAAACCGAAAAAACGCAGTCCCATCCCGGCAGCGCGAGCATTGCAAACAGTTGCCAAATCTCTCGCAGTAAAATACTGTATACGCATACAGCTAACCAAGGATTGCATCATGGCTAAAAAAGGGGCGAAAGAGCCTACCCTTCCAAGTCCGTACGAAGTTTTCGGTATGCGCATACAAAAAATCATCAGCTCGCCTAAAGCCCAAAAAGACCGGATGGCGGTGCTTGAACGGCAAGAAGGTGACAACCCGGAGTTCTGGGAACGCTTGCTGGAAGAAATCTCCGAAAACGACAACGTCACCATCGCTCACCGTGATTGTGGCGGCGTGAATGTTTTCTGGACCGTATCTGAGGAAGACTGAGTCAATGAGGGTTCGTTTACTGGCATTTGCCAGCCTCTTTACCGTGTTAAGCGCACACGCCGCAGCCCCGCAAACATTCAACGAAGCCAAAAAGGTCGCTTGGAAACTCTACGCCCCGCAATCAACCGAGTTTTATTGTGGCTGCAAATACACTGGCAACCGCGTCGACCTTAAAGGCTGCGGTTACGTCCCGCGTAAAAATGCCAACCGTGCAGCGCGCATTGAATGGGAACACATTGTTCCCGCCTGGCAAATTGGCCATCAGCGCCAATGCTGGCAAAACGGCGGACGAAAAAACTGCACCCGTAACGACCCGGTCTACAAAGTGGCAGAAGCCGATTTGCACAACCTGGTGCCGAGCATTGGCGAAGTTAACGGTGACCGCAACAACTTCAGTTTTGGTTGGCTGCCCGCACAATCTGGTCAATACGGCTCTTGCCTGACGCAAGTCGATTTCAAAGCCAAAAAAGTCATGCCGCGCCCATCCATACGCGGCATGATCGCGCGCACCTACTTCTATATGAGCAAGCACTACAACTTGCGCCTTTCCAATCAGGATCGGCAGCTGTATGAGGCCTGGAACAAGACCTACCCGGTGCAAGCCTGGGAGCGCCAACGCAACCAGGCAGTAGCCTGCGTAATGGGCCGGGGCAACGAATTTGTCGGTCCGGTCAACCTCAAGGCCTGCGGCTAAAGTCGCTACATGCCCTTCAGACGCTGCAGGGCATGTAAAACGAACCGTTGTCCACTTTATGCCGATACGGCACCGGGTACTTGCAGCACAGCGGGTTGCCGAGTGCCGTCAATGGTTTCGACCCAAAGGAACCCTTCGGCTTCGGTTGGTGGCTCAATCAGGCTGAAAACGCTTTTCAACGCCTCTTCCGGCACCCTTTTGTCAGGCGCGCGACTGGCGTTGCGCAAGAGCGCTTGCTCAAGCGCGGCTTTAACGAAAATCGCAATCACCGGCGCCCCGTGTTCACGGGCGATCGATAGCAATTTTTCTCGATGACGCCGAGCGGGCAATGCGGCGTCAAAGGCAATCGCACGATGGCCCAAGCGCCCCAGGTTTTGGGACATCCAATGGGATTTGCCCGAGCCCTGCACACCCATCACCAAATACACAAACACCCCCGCAGGCGCCTGCGCCAACTGCTTCGAGAGCCGTTCATAGGCATGCGCCCATGCTTCTTTATTACGTTCGGGGGTAAATTCACGCCCGGACGCGGTTTCGAGGTAGTCATCCGGGTTGATGACCTGGCTGGCGCCGGATACTTTAACCTTGGCGTGTTTTTGCAACTTGCGAACCGTTGGGTCATCGTCACGTGGGCCCAAATCTTCCCAGCCGTTACGCTGATAAAACAGCCAGGCGGGCGTGTTGGTAGGGCTGGCCGACAAGCGCAACGAGGTGCACCCCAAAGCGCCCAGATACTGCCAGGCGTACGCTTCGAGCAGGGCGCCGAGCCCTCGCCCGCGGTATTGCGGTGTCAGATAGAACAAATTGACGTAGCCCACCGACTCAATGTTCGGCACCAGGCCCATCTCTATTTGCCCAATGATCTGCTCGCCATCCCACACATGGACGACTGATCCTGGCAATGCGGCCGCCTTCTCCTTTACCCACGTGACGTAAGACTCAACGCCCTTGCCATCTTCGCCATAAAAACGTTCAGCAGAGCCGAAGCCGCAGACAAAAGTGTCTGCTCTAAAGCGTATGCACGCTTCAAGGTGAGTATTTAAGTCCGCAGACCTGAATGTAAGTGCGCCAAAATCGCTGTGCTGCGTCATAAAGACTACCCCCTCTAAACATCAAAAACCGTCACACACGCGCCGCGCCCGTTCAAGCATACTGCCCCATCGCACACCAGCCGTGCCGCAACGCCTTCTTCTTTTCAGATCAATACCACAGTGAGCAGCACAATGCGCCAGCGACCCTCCTCCCGATTACTGGTCATAAGCCCCGAGAATCGCGTACTCCTTTTCCGTTTCACCCATAAGACAGGCGCTTTACAAGGTCAGGAATATTGGGCAACACCCGGCGGTGGAGTAGAGCCGGGAGAAACCTTTGAACAGGCCGCCATCCGCGAGCTGCAAGAGGAAGTCGGCATCGTCGCGGCCGATGTAGGCGCAGAGTGCGCACAACGGGTGTTTGAGATGCAACTGCCTGACGGCGCATGGGTGATGGCCGATGAACGCTTTTTTATCGTGCGCGTGGGCATCGAACAGGTCAGCGATGGCGGCTGGACCGCTCAAGAACGCGAGGTCATGACCCAGCATCGCTGGTGGTCTCGCCAAGACTTGCAACAGACATCTGCCCTGTTCTTCCCACAAGACCTGTTGTCGATACTGGGCTTGCACCTGCCCTGAACCGCTTTGCACCACCCGGTACTACAGGCCCCGTACGACACCTTCGGTCATCGCCCATGCCCGTGAAAATTTCATGGAACTCCCGGGTTGCTGAACTGTCAGGCCTGAGCTATTACTCTCTGCATGATAAAACAAGCTCGATTTAACAAAAAACAACAGGTAGTCAATGAGCTCGTCCGCCAGATCGAAAGCGGGCTCATGGAAGACGGTTATGTCTTGCCCGGTGAAGAACAACTTGCTGAGGAACTGGGTGTCAGTCGCAGCACGCTGCATAAGGCGCTGATGGAGCTGGAGCGGCGTAAATACATCGCTCGACGCACTGCTGGAGGCTCGGTTGTGACCTTTGACGGTATCCCCCTCGATCAAAAAAAGGGTTGGGCGCAAGCCCTGGCCAGTACTGGCGCGCGCATCCATACCGAACAGCTCAGACTGGAGGCCGTAGAACGCCCGGACTTGAACCTTCTGTTTGGCTTGAGCCATTTCATTGTGCTGGAGCGCCGACGTCGGCGCAGCGACGGGACAGCGATATCCCTGGAGCGCTCATTCATCCCCGCAATCGGCGGCCTTGAAGGTCTGCCCGGGGTCGGCATGATTGATGACTCACTCACCATTACCCTCGCCGCCTATGGCTTTATTGGCGATCACGGCGACCAGTGGATAGGCGCCGAACCCCTGAACGAAGACGACGCCTATTTGCTCGGCCGCCCGGCAGGCACGGTGTTTCTCAAAACATTACGCACCACCTATGACCGCCATGGGCGACTGATGGAGCATGTCGAAAGCTGGCTTGATCCGACGCACTTTCGCATGCACCACTCTTTTGGAGCCCCCAATGAACTCGAATGATCGTGCGCTGGGTGCCTTTTATGGCCTGGCGCTGGGTGATGCCCTGGGCATGCCTACCCAGTCGTTCAGCCGCGCCCAGATCATCGCGCGCTTCGGGCAGATCACCGGGCTGGTAGACGCGCCAGCAGATCAGCCGATCGCCCCCAACATGCCCAAAGGCTCAATCACCGACGACACCGAGCAAGCGATTCTGGTCGCCCAACTACTGGTTGACGGCAATGGCGATATCGATCCAAGCACCCTCGCGCAACGCCTGATCGCCTGGGAAGCCGTGATGCAGGCCAAAGGCTCTCAAGATTTACTGGGGCCCTCAACCAAGCGCGCAATCGAAATGATTCTGGCAGGCCACAGCCCTGAAGAATCAGGCCGCTATGGCACCACCAATGGCGCAGCGATGCGCATTGCTCCGGTCGGCATAGCCGCTGACATCAGCCGGCCCGACCTGTTCATCAAGGCAGTGGTACAAGCCTGCCAGGTCACTCACAACACAAGCCTGGGGATCGCCAGCGCAGCCGCCGTGGCTGCGGTGATTTCCAGCGGTATCAACGGTAAAAAACTCGAGCACGCCCTCAATGCGGGCACAGAAATGGCCTACATCGCCGAACACCACGGCCACTGGGTCGCAGGTGGACGCATAGGGCCGCGGATTCGCTGGGCCCGGCATGCCAGCCATGAGTGCAACCCGGACAACCTCGGTGACTTGCTGTACGACGTCATTGGCACGTCAGTCGCTTCACAGGAATCCGTGGTGGCCGCCTTTGCCCTTGCGCAACGGGTTGCCAGCGGCAGCCTCAGCAGCTTTAACGCCCTGTGCATCGCCGCCAGCATTGGCGGCGACACCGACACCATTGCCGGGATCCTCGGCGCGATGCTGGGTGCATGTGCCGGGCTGGAACAATGGCCGCAGGCGTTGATCCAGCAAGTCAAAGAGGTCAATAACCTGCAGCTGGAACCCTTGGTTGAACACTTACTGATACTGCGCAACGCCTGAAAACCCGCGAAGGACCGCCCCACCCTCAGCGCTCACAGACAGCTGCGAGCGACTGTGTCCGAACGGCAAAATAGCACCAGGAGCAGCACCCATGAGCAACCCCAACGTCGGGCACAGCGCCGGGCAACTGGAAACCCGTGGCATAGAGCCCGTTCCCGAAAACGAATGCAATGGCAACCCGTTGCAACTGTTTTGGGTCTGGTTTGCGGCAAACATCAGCATTCTCGGTTTGCCATTGGGCGCCACTTTGGTGGCCTTCCACCAACTGGCCTTTTGGCAGGTGATCATTGTTGCGCTGATCGGCGCAGCAGGCTCATTTGCCGTGGTCGGCGTCATTTCCATTGCCGGGCGTAGAGGCCGTGCGCCAAGTCTGACGCTGTCACGCGCGATCTTCGGCGTGCGGGGCAATATTGGGCCTACGCTGGTTTCCCTGATTTCACGCGTAGGCTGGGAAACCGTCAACACCACCACCGCCGCTTACGTCCTGCTGGCCTTGTCCGCCATTGTGTTCGGTACCCCCACCGAGGCGACCCACGCCCCGCTGCTCACCCTGCTCTTTATCGCCATTTTTACCCTGCTGACCTTGTCGGTTTCGGGCTTGGGCCATGCCACGTTGCTGGTCATTCAGCAGTGGGCCACCTACCTGTTTGGCGCGCTTAACCTGCTGGTCGCGGGGTTTCTCTGCGCCACCATCCACTGGCAGGCCGTGTTCAGCGCACCATCGGCGCCGGTCAGCGCCATGATTATCGGTATCGGGATCATGGCGGCCGGCACCGGGATCGGCTGGGCCAATGCGGGCGCCGACATGTCGCGCTACCAACACCGCAGCGTCAGTGCCCGGCAATTGGTGGCGTCTGCCGCCTGCGGCGCGGGTATCCCGCTGGTGCTGCTGATTACCTTGGGCGGCTTGTTGTCTGTCGGCAACCACGACCTCGCTTCGGCAACCGACCCCATTGCGGCCATACGCAATATGTTGCCGGCCTGGATGGCGGTTCCCTACCTGCTCAGCGCTTTTGGTGGCTTGCTGCTGTCCAATCACTTGTCTGTGTACTCGGCCGGGCTCACCACATTAACCCTGGGCATCAAGATCAAAAGGGTGCAGGCCGTTGTCGTCGATATCGTCGTCATATTCGCCGGTTCGACGTACTTCATGCTGTATGCCGACAGCTTTTACGCTCCATTCATTACCTTTATCTCCCTCACAGCCATTCCGATCACCGCATGGGTTGCCATCTTTATCGTCGACCTGATTCATCGCCACTATTACAGCCCCGCCGACCTGATGGACCTCAGCCGTCACAGCCGTTACTGGTACAACGGCGGCATTGAGTGGCGGGCGCTGGGTTCCTGGGCGCTGGCACTGGTACTGGGCTTTTGCTTTACCCAGGTCGGTAGTTCGGATGCCACCTGGTTCGTCGGGCCGCTGGCCGACTCATGGCTGGGCCATAACGGACTCGGCTGGGTTGTCACGTTTGTGGTGGCAGGTGGTTTGTATGCACTGCTGGGCGGTGCCAAAGACCGTCGCCCTGCCAGCACGGGGTCAGCCAATGCCTAGATTGCTGCACACAGGCCAAGTCATCATCGATCTGGTCATGGCCCTCGACACCCTGCCCCGCCCCGGCGGTGATGCGCTGGCCAGCAGTGCCTGCTTCCATGCCGGTGGCGGCTTCAATGTCATGGCCGCCGCCCGGCGCAACGGCCTGAACACCCTCTACTTGGGCCGTCACGGTCGAGGTCAGTTCGGTGACATTGCACGTCTGGCCATGCGTGACGAAGGCATCGAGTTCATCCAGCCGATTGACCCGCACAAAGACACCGGGCTGTGCGTAGCGCTGACGGAGGCCAACGCCGAACGCACGTTTATTTCCTGTATTGGCGCTGAAGGGACTCTGTCCAATGAAGACTTGGCAAGCGTCCAGGTCGCACCCGATGACTACGTGTACGTCAGTGGCTACAGCCTGCTGCATGCGGGCAAAGCCCACTCCCTGCTCAATTGGCTGAATGGACTGCCTCGCAGCGTGCACGTCACATTCGACCCGGGGCCATTGGTGCACAACATTGACCCCGCCTTGATCAGCGCTATATTGCCGCGTCTGCACCTGTGGACCAGCAATCGTAGCGAAGCGCTCGGCTTTACCTCCGCCAACACCGTTGCCGACGCCCTGCACGGCCTGCGAGCGCGCCTGCCCGGCGATTGCCTGATCGTACTGCGCGACGGCCCGCAAGGCTGCTGGGTCAGCGACGACCACGGGTCACAGTTGATTGCCGGATTCAAGGTGCAGGCCATCGACAGCAATGGTGCTGGAGACGCTCATTGCGGTGTCATGATTGCTGCGTTAAGCGCTGGCTACGCTGCGCCAGAGGCGGCCGAACGCGCCAATGCCGCGGCTGCTTTGGCCGTTACCCGCCGGGGGCCGGCGACGTCACCCAATGCCGATGAAGTTGACAGACTGATCCAGGAAGCCCGCATTCAGGCGTAAAAACACCGCTAGAACAGCTCAAAACAAACAAAACTGGCTCGCAACCCGACCAAAGACTGTACGCACACAGACATTTATCTGTCGTCAAAGGCTGGAAAATGCACAAACTGGTGTTTAACCTTACGCTTTGGCTCCCTTCCAGCTACACCAGTACCCGGCAATTCCTACAGGATGCCGGGCCACTTGCGTGCAAGTCGGGCAGTGTATTTCTTACTGTGTGACGATACTTTTGAAACTCATCATTATTGCTGTTTATGTTTTTTCCATCGCATACGTCCACTTGCGGGGCAAAGTCCGCCATAAGCTGGGGCGTCAATTGAGCGACCACTCGACGTTTCTGGCGCCGCTCAACTGCTTCTTGTATCTGTTTTCCAAGGTGCCCAGCCAGCCTTACCTCAAGCCGGCGGACTTCCCTCAGCTCCAGGTCCTGCAGGACCATTGGCAAGAAATTCGTGAAGAAGCGCGAAACCTGATGCAGGCCGGTGAAATCAAGCGCTCCGAACAACCGAACGACGTGGGTTTCAACTCATTCTTCAAGAGCGGCTGGAAACGCTTTTACCTGAAATGGTACGGCGACAACCACCCTTCAGCGATGGAGCTGTGCCCACGTACGATTGAATTGCTTAACGGCATCGGCAGCGTCAAGGCGGCGATGTTTGCCGAGTTGCCACCCGGCTCGAAGCTGGTTCGCCATCGTGACCCTTACGCCGGTTCGTTGCGCTACCACTTGGGCCTGGACACCCCGAATGATCCGGGCTGCTACATCAATGTCGATGGCCAGAACTATGCCTGGCGTGACGGTGAAGCGGTGATGTTCGACGAAACCTTTATCCATTACGCCGAAAACACCACCGACAAGAACCGCATCATCCTGTTCTGTGACATTGAGCGCCCAATGAAATATCGCTGGGCGGCGGCCTTCAACCAGTGGTTCAGCCGCACCGTCATGGCGTCGGCCAGCTCGCCGAACGATGACAACGATAAAACCGGCGGCCTGAACCGGGCCTTTACCCGGCTGTACAAGATCCGTCTGCGCGGCAAAGAACTGAAAAAGCGCAATCGCACGCGCTACTACCTGGAAAAATGGGCGATCTTTGGTGGATTGCTGGCAGTGTTCCTGCTGATTTAGCTCACCCTCCTGTGGGAGTGAGCTTGCTCACGATCTTTTGACCTTTTAAAAGATCGCGAGGCAAGCTCGCTCCTACAAGGATCAGTAACGTTTCTAGACCAGCAAATTCCACAGCAATAGCGCGCCCAGCAGCCCCACCAACGAGACGATGGTTTGCAGCACTGACCAGACCATCAGGGTCTGCTTGAGCTGCAGGCCAAAGTACTCGCGCACCATCCAGAAGCCTGCGTCGTTGACATGGCAGAAGAACACCGAGCCCGCCCCGATTGCCAGCGCCACCAGCGAGCCTTGTACACCTTCAAGGCCGATGATCAGGGGCGCCAGAATACCGGCCGTCGTTGTGGTCGCCACGGTTGCCGAACCTGTGGCTTGACGCAACGCCACAGCAATCAGCCAGGCCAGCATGACGTAGGACAGATGCGCACCGGTCGCCACTTTACTGATGGTGTCGCTGATGCCGGCTTGCAGCAGAGTTTCTTTCAAGCCGCCGCCCGCGCCAATCGTCAGCAGCAACACGGCAATCGGCGCCAGGCTTTTGCGCAGTACACCGCCCACTTGATCACGGGCCATACCGATGGACCAGCCCAGGCAAATCACCGCCGCCAGCACCGCCAGCCCCAGCGCGATCAACGGCTCACCCAAAAACTTCAGGGTCACGGCCAATCCGCTCTCCGGCGCCATGGCCACCTTGGCCAGCGTGCTGCCCAACATCAACAGCACCGGCAGCAGAATAATCAGCAAGGACACCGCAAAGGTTGGCTTGCGTCGGGTCGGGACCTTGGCGGAAAACAGCGCGCCCAATTCGGCTGGCTCCACCACGTGCATGCGCTTGGACAACCAAATGCCGTACAGCGGCCCGGCCAGAATCACTGCAGGAATCGCCAGGCATAGACCCAGCAACATGGTCAGCCCCAGATCGGCGTGCAAGGCGCTTACCGCAATCAAAGGCCCGGGATGTGGAGGCATCAGGGCATGCAGCGCCGTCATGCCGGCCAGTGCCGGGATGGCGACCTTAAGCAGTGGTTGGCCCGACTGCCGAGCGATCACAAAAATGATCGGCACCATCAGCACCAGCCCCACCTCGAAAAACAAGGGCAAGCCAATCACCATTGCCACCAATGCCATCACCCACGGCAAGGCGCGGCCCTTGGCATGGCGCAACAAAGTGGCGGCAATTTGGTCTGCCGCCCCGGACTCCGCCATCAAGGCCCCGAGCATAGCGCCCAGGGCAATGATGATCCCGGCCTCCCCGAGGATGCTGCCAGCGCCTTTGCTGAATGCCTTGGCGACCATTTCTGGCGGCAACCCGGCACCGATGCCGGCAATAAAGGTACCGATCAGAATCGAAAGAAAAGGCGTGAGCTTGCAGACGCTGATTAAAACGATGATGGCGACAATTGCCAGCAGGCAGCACACGATTAACTGCGTGTCGTGCGCCAGCCATAGCGGATGTGAAAGATCCAACGAAGAGCCCTCTCTTTGTATTTTTTTGTTACGAGAGAGGTAAATATAGCGGATGGCAAAACCGCTCTGGATGAAGATTGAGACAGATGCGCCCTAGCTGACGACCAGCGGTGGCAACGTGCCTAACAGTGAAACCGCGGCCACCGCCGACACCCCTAATAGCCACTCAATGGCGACACTGCGGTGTAAGACGGAGAAGTGCCCCGCGCGACTCATCAGCAGATTGAACAGGGCCAACAGCAGCATCAACCCGACCAGCACCACCTTGATCAACAGAATCAGCGCAAAGCCCTGAAACAGCGGCGTAGGCCAGAGCGCTCCGGTCAGCACCCGCGTATTGATCAGCCCTGTAAGAATGATCCCGGCCACAAGTACGAAACCGACATTACTGAAACGCAGCAACACCGCATCGACCGCTACCCCGGCAGGCCGCGTAAGGACCCACCACAACACCGGCAGCCCGCCCACCCAGGCACCGACACACAGTAAGTGGATCATCTGATTGAGGATCAACAACTGGCCCTGCCAACCATCGAGCATCGCGCCATGACCAACGGGCGCGAGCGTGGCCAACAGCAAAAAGCTCACGACAGCGATCAGACCGAAACGGGCCGTGGTGTACAACGCGATCAGCAACAACCCGTTGAACAGCAAATGGGCGGTCCAGACCTGACCGAAAAAGGTACTGCCCAGCACCAGCTTCAGGGTGGCCGGATCCAGCGTGTCTGCCCAGCTCCCGGCCATTGAGAACGTCGTCAGCAGTAACCAGGCAAGGCCACTGGCCAGCGCCAACCAGGCAAGGCCACTGGCCAGCGCCAACCAGGCCAACCCGCGGTAGGCGCCCTGCACCTGCTGCCGCGGACCTGACAGCGACCCCGGCAACAACGGCCTGAAGACCCAGCCACCGAACAGCAGCAACACTGCACTGAAATGCACAAACCGGCAGACCACCATGGCGCTGAACATCAAATCAGTTGCTCACCGTGAAGCTGTATTCGCCGTTACTTTTGTGGGTATCAACCGACACCGCGTTCCACTTGACTTCGTACTGCCCCGCCGCCAATGGCTGCTCAGGCATCACGATCAATACTTTTTTATCCGCAGGTTCGGTTTTGACACTGCTCAATGCGACGGGAGCGCCGTCATGGCTGACAGCCACTTTGGTAAACGCCTGCTCAACACCTTCGCTGAACTGCAAACGCAATACCTTCACGTCGCTTGCGCTGCTATCAGCAGCTGGGGTCGCTTGTTCGAGATGCGCGTGGGCGAAGGCAGTGCTGGCACCGGCCATCAGTGCCACCAACGCTGATGCATTGAGGATTTTTTTCAAGAAAGCAGCAGACATCGCGAAGTACCTTGAGATAGGAATACGCCGCAATAATACTCGCCTAATCTCATTTGGGGGGCGTCCAAACGCTGCCCGAGGGTTAACAACGCGTACCGCGCAAGGAATTGATAATGCCCACTCGCCTCAGTTTTATTTCTCACGCCCGCACTGAAGCGCAGCGTCAAGGGCGCTTTGCACTGGATGAGCCGCCTGAACCCAAAGGCCTGGAAAAAGCGGCACTTATCGCCTCTGCCCTGAAAAAGCCGGTGCGCATCCTTTGCGCGCCCGAAGCGCGAACCTTGCAAACAGCCCACGCCTTGGGTGGCGAAATTGAAATCATCCCCGAGCTTGAGGATTACGACGCGGGGGACTGGAAAGGTCACAGCCTGGCAGACCTCCAACAGAATATTCCCCAGGCGCTGGCCGAGTGGATCAGCAACCCCGACAAGGCCCCCCATGGCGGCGAAACGGTGAATGAGCTGTGCGTGCGGGTTGGCACCTGGCTCGACTCATTTCGCGAAGAAGGCCACTTTGCCGTGGTGACTCACCCCTTCGTCATCCGCGCCGCGATCTTGCATGCACTGCAGGCCAGCACCGCCTCCTTTAACCTGATCGATATCGAACCGCTGGCGATTGTCGACCTGCGTTTCAATGAACGCTGGCGCCTGCGGTTTTAAAAGCATGCATCGCACCCAATCCCCCCGTAGGAGCCGCCGAAGGCTGCGATCTTTTGATTTTAAAAACACAATCAAAAGATCGCGAGGCAAGCTCGCTCCTACAGTTTGAACATCACTCTTCCAGGGTCAGGCCGCCCGGTGGCAAGGGCAGCGCGGTTTTGTAACGTACTTGTTTGAGGGCGAAGCTGGAACGGATGTTCGCCACCCCCGGCACTTTGGTCAGAAAGTCCATCATGAAACGCTCCAGCGCCTGAATGCTTGGCACCAGCACCCGGATCAAATAATCCGGGTCGCCAGCCATCAAATAGCACTCCATGACTTCCTGGCGATCCGAAATCGCCGCCTCAAAGTGCTGCAACGCCTCCTCGACCTGCTTCTCCAGGCTGACATGAATAAACACGTTAACGTGCAGGCCCAGCATGTCGGCGTCCAGCAGGGTCACTTGTTCACGAATCAGCCCGCGCTCTTCCATGGCTTTGACCCGGTTAAAACACGGCGTCGGTGACAAATTAACCGAGCGCGCAAGGTCCGCATTGGTGATGCGCGCATTCTGCTGAAGGTTGTTGAGAATCCCGATATCCGTTCGATCTAGCTTGCGCATGAGATAAAAACACCTGTTTTTTATGTTTATGCAGAATTCTTATCCTTATTGAGCGCAAAGCACAATGAACTACAGATAAATATTCTTCACGGTCAGGCCTATGATTGTTGTAGGACAATATTTGGCTTTTTAAACAGCCAGATTTTCGACTCACCACTAGCTCCCGCGCCTAATAAACACGACAAGATCGAGCGTAGAGAAAGCCATGACCGACTATGCACCGCTGCGCCTGCACGTTCCCGAGCCCTCCGGCCGACCAGGCTGCAAGACTGACTTCAGCTACCTGCGCCTGACCGATGCCGGCAAGGTCCGCAAACCCGCTATCGACGTAGACCCTGCCGACACGGCTGATCTGGCCAAAGGCCTGATTCGCGTGCTCGATGACCAGGGCCAGGCACTTGGCCCGTGGGCCGAAGGCGTCCCGACCGAGGTACTGCGCGCCGGTATGCGCGCCATGCTCAAAACGCGAATTTTCGACACCCGCATGGTGGTCGCCCAGCGTCAGAAAAAAATGTCGTTCTACATGCAAAGTCTGGGCGAAGAAGCCATTGGCAGCGCTCAGGCCCTGGCGCTGAACCTGGATGACATGTGCTTCCCGACCTACCGTCAGCAAAGCATTTTGATGGCCCGCGACGTGCCGCTGGTCGACCTGATCTGCCAATTACTGTCCAACGAGCGCGACCCCCTTAAGGGTCGGCAATTGCCCATCATGTATTCGGTGCGCGACTACGGCTTTTTCAGTATTTCTGGCAACCTGGCCACTCAATTCGTACAAGCGGTCGGTTGGGGCATGGCCTCGGCCATCAAAGGCGACACCAAAGTCGCCTCGGCCTGGATTGGCGATGGTGCCACCGCCGAATCTGACTTCCACACCGCCCTGACCTTTGCCCACGTGTACCGCGCGCCGGTCATTCTTAACGTGGTGAATAATCAGTGGGCGATTTCGACCTTTCAGGCAATCGCCGGCGGCGAATCCACCACCTTCGCCGGTCGTGGCGTAGGCTGCGGGATTGCCTCGCTGCGGGTTGACGGCAACGATTTCGTGGCCGTATACGCCGCCTCGGTGTGGGCCGCAGAACGCGCACGGCGCAACCTGGGCCCCACATTGATCGAATGGGTCACTTACCGCGCAGGCCCGCACTCCACCTCGGATGATCCGTCCAAATACCGCCCGGCTGACGACTGGAGCCACTTCCCGCTGGGCGACCCGATTGCCCGTCTCAAGCAGCACCTGATTGCCACCGGCAACTGGTCGGAAGAAGAACACGCGGCGGTCAGCGCCGAGCTCGAAGCCGAAATCATTGGCGCGCAAAAGGAAGCCGAGCGTTTCGGCACCCTGGCGGGTGGGCAAATGCCGAGCGCCGCGACGATTTTTGAAGACGTGTACAAGGACATCCCCGACCACCTGCGTCGGCAACGTCAAGAGTTGGGGTTATAACCAGATGAACGACAACAATAAAATTCAGATGGAGAACGCCGTGAGTATCAGCACCATGACGATGATCCAGGCCCTGCGCTCGGCCATGGATGTCATGCTTGAGCGCGATGACAACGTGGTGGTGTTCGGCCAGGACGTCGGCTACTTCGGCGGCGTGTTCCGCTGCACCGAAGGCTTGCAGGCCAAGTACGGCAGCTCGCGGGTGTTTGACGCACCGATCTCGGAAAGCGGCATTGTCGGCGCCGCCGTGGGCATGGGCGCCTACGGCTTGCGCCCGGTGGCTGAAATCCAGTTTGCCGACTACTTCTACCCGGCGTCTGACCAGATCGTCTCTGAAGCTGCGCGCTTGCGCTATCGCTCGGCGGGCGAGTTCATCGCCCCCATGACCTTGCGCATGCCTTGCGGCGGCGGCATCTACGGCGGCCAGACCCACAGCCAAAGCCCCGAAGCGATGTTCACCCAAGTCTGCGGCCTGCGCACCGTCATGCCGTCCAACCCGTATGACGCCAAGGGCTTGCTGATTGCCGCCATCGAAAACGATGACCCGGTAATCTTCCTTGAGCCAAAACGCCTGTACAACGGCCCGTTCGATGGCCACCACGAGCGCCCGGTCACGCCGTGGTCCAAACACTCCGCCAGCGCCGTTCCGGATGGCTATTACACCGTGCCGCTGGACTGCGCCGCCATCGTGCGCCCTGGCACCGAAGTCACCATCCTCACCTACGGCACCACCGTCTACGTGGCCCAGGCCGCAGCCGAAGAAACCGGCATCGACGCTGAAGTCATCGACCTGCGCAGCCTGTGGCCGCTGGACCTGGATGCAATTGTTACCTCCGTAAAGAAAACCCGTCGCTGCGTCGTCGTGCACGAAGCCACCCGCACCTGCGGCTTCGGCGCCGAGCTGATCGCGCTGGTTCAAGAGCACTGCTTCCACTATCTGGAAGCACCGATTGAACGCGTAACCGGCTGGGACACGCCCTACCCGCATGCGCAGGAGTGGGCCTACTTCCCCGGCCCGGCGCGAGTGGGTGCAGCTTTGCAACGGGTCATGGAGGTTTAAATGGGTACGCACGTTATCAAGATGCCGGACATTGGCGAAGGCATTGCGCAAGTTGAGCTGGTGGAGTGGTTTGTCAAAGTCGGTGACCTGGTCAGCGAAGACCAGGTGGTGGCCGACGTCATGACCGACAAGGCCACTGTGGACATTCCGAGCCCTGTGGCCGGTCGTGTACTGGCGCTGGGCGGTCAGCCCGGCGAGGTCATGGCGGTGGGCAGCGAACTGATCCGCATCGAAGTCGAAGGCGCGGGCAACCTGCGTGAAGACGTTGCGCCCGCACCCGCAGTGGCCGCCGAAGCACCGGCAGTTGCGCCCAAAGCCCCGGTGCAAGCCCGGGTTGAAGTGGCGGCGGTGTCGGTGGCGGCGGTCAAAACTGCACCAACCCCGCGAGCGGCTCCTGTGGCCCGCGAAGCCAACGAACGACCGCTGGCCTCCCCGGCTGTACGAAAACGCGCATGGGATGCCGGGATTGAGCTGCGTTTTGTGCAAGGCAGCGGGCCTGCGGGCCGCGTGTTGCATGACGACCTTGATGCCTACCTGGCACAGGACACCAGCACCAGCGCTGCACCTGCCAGCGGTTACGCCATGCGCACGGATGAACAGCACATCCCGGTGATCGGCCTGCGCCGCAAGATCGCGCAGCGCATGCAAGACGCCAAACGCCGCGCCGCGCACTTCAGCTACGTTGAAGAAATCGACGTGACCGCACTCGAAGAGCTGCGCGCCCAGCTCAATCAGAAATGGGGCGAGACCCGCGGCAAGCTGACCTTGCTGCCGTTTTTGATGCGGGCCATGGTCGTGGCCTTGCGCGACTTTCCGCAGATCAACGTGCGCTATGACGACGAAGCGCAAATCATTACCCGCTTTGGTGCCGCCCACATTGGCGTGGCCGCGCAGAGCGATGGCGGCTTGATGGTGCCGGTGGTTCGCCACGCAGAAAGCCTGAATTTGTGGGCTGCCGCCGATGAAATCGCCCGTCTGGCCAATGCCGTGCGCACTGGCAAGGCGACCCGCGAAGAACTGTCCGGCTCGACCATTACCCTCACCAGCCTCGGCGCGCTGGGCGGCATAGCCAGCACCCCGGTGGTCAACCTGCCGGAAGTCGCCATTATTGGCGTCAACCGCATCGTCGAGCGCCCGGTCGTGGTCAAAGGCCAGATCGTGATCCGCAAAATGATGAACCTCTCCAGCTCATTCGACCATCGCGTGGTCGACGGCATGGACGCGGCGCAATTTATCCAGGCCATGCGTGGCTTGCTCGAACAACCTGCCAGCCTGTTTCTGGAGTGACTATGCAACCCACTCATCACACTACGCTGCTGATTATCGGCGGCGGCCCTGGCGGCTATGTGGCAGCGATCCGCGCCGGTCAGCTGGGTATTCCAACGGTCTTGATCGAAGGCCAGTCGCTGGGCGGTACCTGCCTCAATGTCGGCTGTATCCCGTCCAAGGCGCTGATCCACGTGGCCGAACAGTTCCACACAACGCAGCGCTACAGCACTAACCAGTCGCCTTTAGGCATCAAGACCCAAGCTCCAACTCTGGACATCAACCAGAGCGTGCAATGGAAGAACGGCATTGTTGATCGCCTGACCACCGGTGTTGGCGCGTTGCTGAAAAAGCACGGGGTCAAGGTCATTCATGGCTGGGCCAACATCCTTGATGGCAAAGCCGTGGAAGTCGACGGGCAACGCATCGAGTGCGAGCACCTGTTGCTGGCCACCGGCTCGCAGACCGTTGATTTGCCAATACTGCCGATTGGCGGGGCCATTATTTCGTCTACCGAAGCGCTCAACCCTACCGCGATCCCCAAACGCCTGACTGTCGTGGGCGCGGGTTATATCGGTCTGGAACTGGGCATCGCCTACCGCAAACTGGGGGCTGAAGTGACCGTGGTCGAGGCCCGTGAGCGGATCTTGCCGACCTATGACAAAGACCTGACGTTACCGGTGGCTGAATCGCTCAAAGCGCTGGGCATCACCCTGTACCTTGAGCACAGCGTTGAAGGCTTCCAGGCCAGCAGCAAAACCCTGTCGATGCGCAATCGCATGGGCGAGAGCCAAACCCTGGAAACCGATCAGGTGTTGGTCGCCGTCGGTCGCCGCCCGCGTACCCAAGGCTTCAATCTGGAAACCCTGGCGCTGGCCATGAACGGCTCGGCAATTCGCGTCGATAACCGTTGCCACACCAGCATGCGCAACGTTTGGGCCATCGGCGACCTCACCGGCGAACCGATGCTCGCGCACCGGGCCATGGCGCAAGGTGAAATGGTGGCCGAGATCATTGCTGGCAAACAGCGTGAGTTCAGCCCGGCAGCCATTGCGGCGGTGTGCTTTACCGACCCGGAAATAGTCGTGGTGGGCAAAAGCCCGGCAGACGCAGAAGCGGCGGGGCTGGATTTTATCAGCGCCAGCTTCCCGTTCATCGCCAACGGCCGGGCCATGACCCTGGAATCCAAAGCCGGTTTCGTGCGCGTAGTCGCGCGGCGTGACAATCATTTGATTGTTGGCTGGCAAGCCGTGGGCGCCGGGGTTTCCGAGCTGTCGACCGCCTTTGCCCAGTCGTTGGAAATGGGCGCTTGCCTGGAAGACATCGCCGGCACCATCCACGCTCACCCGACCTTGGGCGAAGCCGTGCAAGAAGCCGCCCTGCGCGCCTTGGGGCATGCGTTGCATGTGTAACAACAGTTAACCGCACACCCACCCCCTGTAGGAGCGAGCTTGCTCGCGAGCTTTTAAAAGATCAAAAGATCGCGAGCAAGCTCGCTCCTACAGGGTGGGTTGTGGGGTTTACGGGCTTTTAAACAGGCTCCATAGAAACGCCAGCAAACCTCCCAAAGTGGCTATCCCGGCCAACCATCCCACCGCTGACAAGCCTTGCCAAACGGGCCCGGCCGCGGCTATTTGCGGGCCAAAAGCAATCAGCAGCGCGCTGATCAACAACGCCAGTGACAGACGGGTCGAGGCTAACCGCAGCGAGCGCTCCAGGCGTTCCAGCCCCGGCATATCGACCTTGAGGTCGACCACACCGTGCTTGAGCCGATGCACCATCAAGCGAGTCAGTTTGGGCAAATCCGCCAACACCCCGCGCCCCAGTTGCACCCCCTCAATGCCCAGACGCTTGGCGGCTTTCCAGTCAAATTGCTCACGCAGCATCTTCTCTACTGCAGGCCTGGCCGTGGCCACCAGATCAAGCTCCGGATCCAGCTGTGTCAACACGCCATCCGCCGTAATCAGCGCTTTAAACAGCACCAGCAAATCCGCGGGCAGCGGCAAGCGGTATTCACGGATCAACTCAAGAAAGTCGGTGATCAAGGCGCTCATTTTCAGAGGTCCGCCCTGTTGCCGCGACATGTATTCGCGGGCCGCCTGCTCGATCAGCGACAGGTCTTGCACCCGCTCGCCACTCCAGTCGATCAAGACGCCCACCAACACCTCGGTGCTGCCTTCAGTCAAAGCCCGCATAAAGTTCATGACTTCAAGCCGACGGCGTTCATCAAGGCGCCCCACCATGCCGAAGTCGATAAACCCCACGCGGTTCTCACTCATTGCCCGCAAGTTTCCGGGATGCGGATCACCATGAAACAGGCCATCTTCGAGCAACATTTTGATAAAAGCCTGCGCCCCGCGTTTGGCCAGCAGGCTTGGGTCCAGCCCCTGCTCTATCAATGCCGCACGGGTCAGCGGGGTAAAGCTGGGCAAAAACGCCTGAACCAATAAGCGCTGGCTGCTGAGCGCCCAATAAATAGATGGGATGACGATGTGCGGGGTCTGCGCGAAATTCTGCGCCACGCTGTCGCAGTTTTGCCCCTCCTGGGTGAAGTCCAGTTCTTCGAGCATCGCTCTGGCCAACTGCCGAACCATCTGGCGCGGTTGATACAGCGCCAGCGCATCATTTTGCTCAATCAACTGCGCGAGGCTTTCCAGCAACTGCAAATCGGCGGTCATTTGTTGGCGCAAGCCGGGGCGCTGAACTTTGACCACCACCGCCTCGCCCGTGAGCAACCGCGCGCGATAGACCTGGGCCATCGATGCCGCCGCCAAGGGTTGGGCGTCAAATTCGGCAAACGCCTGATCCAGCTCGCAGCCCAGGTCTTCCAACACTTGGGCTTCAAGCTCACACCAGGGCAAGGTCGACACCTGGCTGTGCAAGGCTTGCAGTTCTTCAACCCACGCAGGCGGCAAGATGTCACTGCGGCTGGCGAGTATCTGCCCACACTTGATAAACGTCGGCCCCAGGGTTTCCAAAGCCATGCGAACCCGCTGCGGAGTAGTGGCGGGCAGCGACTCGCCGGGTTCGGCCTTCACCTCGGCGAGCAAACGCCCCAGCCCCAGGCGAATCAAGACGTCCTGCGCGCCAAAGCGCACCAGGGTCGCCACAATGTGCTGCAGTCGGCGATGGTGTTTCAAGGCGGTCCAGGTGGGTTCAAGCATCAAGTCACGTCCCTTTAAAAGTGCTGCCATGTGCCCTTCGGGCCTTTAACTGCGACCACAGCGCGGCCTAATCATTCGATTGATTTAAGTTCGCTTGAGACCGGAGCGAAAGCCCGTACAAGCAAACACTGGGCGTGGTGGCCTAACACCAGTAGAATCGCGCTCTTTTTTCCAGGGCGCTCGCCATGACCTCTCCCAAAACCCCGCATGAAGCCGAGTCCCAGACCAGCGAACTGGTCTTTGGCCTCGAAGACCGTCCCAAGCCGTGGATCGGCTTTCTGGCAGCGCTGCAACACTTGTTGGCCATCATCGTGCCAATCGTTACACCCGGCTTGCTGATCTGTCAGGCGCTTGGGGTGTCGAGCCGCGACACCAACCTGATCGTCTCCATGTCGCTGGTGATTTCCGGCATCGCGACCTTTGTGCAATGCAAACGCTTCGGACCCTTTGGCGCCGGTTTGCTGATTGTTCAGGGCACCAGCTTCAACTTTGTCGGCCCGCTGATTGCCGGTGGTGCGCTGATGGTCAAGCAAGGCACCCCGGTCGAGGGCGTGATGGCCGCGATTTTCGGTGTGGTGATTGCCGGGTCGTTTGTCGAAATGGGCATCTCGCGGGTCTTGCCGTTTGTTAAACGCATGATCACCCCGCTGGTCACCGGCATCGTGGTGCTGATGATTGGTCTGACGCTGATTAAAGTCGGCCTGATCAGCATGGGCGGCGGTTTTAGCGCCATGGCCAATGGCACCTTCGCCAACGGTGAAAACCTGATGCTGTCCGGCGTTGTGCTGGCGATTATCGTGATCCTCAACCGTATCCCGCTGGTGTGGATGCGCAGTTGCGCCATCGTCATCGCTTTGGCGGTGGGCTACGCGCTGGCGGGTTATCTGGGCCGTCTGGACTTCACCGGCATGCATCAGGCCGAAGTGTTCCAGGTGCCGGTGCCGCTGCACTTTGGCCTGGGGTTTTCGTGGGCATTGTTTATTCCGATGCTGGTGATTTACCTGGTGACGTCGCTGGAAGCGATTGGCGACGTGACCGCTACCAGTAAAGTGTCGCGCCAGCCGGTTGAAGGCCCGGTGTGGATGCAGCGCATCAAGGGCGGCGTGCTGGTTAACGGGGCCAACTCGTTGCTGGCCGGTGTCTTCAATACCTTCCCAAGCTCGATCTTTGCGCAAAACAACGGTGTGATTCAGCTCACCGGGATTGCCAGCCGCCATATTGGTGTGTGGATTGCCGGCATATTGATTCTGCTGGGCTTGTTCCCAAGCGTGGCCGGGGCCATCCAGGCCGTACCGGAACCGGTACTGGGCGGCGCGGCCATGGTGATGTTCGGTGCGGTTGCCGCGTCGGGGATCAATATTCTGGCGAGCATTCAATTGGACCGTCGCGCACTGCTGATTATTGCCGTATCGCTGGCCCTGGGCCTGGGTGTGTCGCAAGTGCCTGAGTTCCTCGCACATATGCCTGCAGCCTTGCGCAATGTGCTGGAGTCCGGGGTCGCCACAGGCGGTATTTGTGCCTTGCTCTTGAACTGGTTCCTGCCAGAAACAGAAGCCAGACCAGCCGTCTGATACCCCGCCATGCAGGATTGCTCAGCAGTAATCCTGCATGGAGTTGGCAAATATCCTACTTGTTAGTAGGCATTTACAGCTCCTACCCTTTCCCTATTTCATTGCTTGAATTACTCTTTTTTGTGACCCCTCTGGCTTTCACGGGCTGCATCTATGAGTACATACGGATCACGCTTAAAACAGGAACGTCTACGCCTGAAGCTGACGCAAGAACTTTTCGCCGACGCTGGCGGGGTTGGGCGTTACGCACAAGGCTGTTATGAGCGGGACCTGAGCATGCCTCGCGCCGATTATCTGGCCGCCATCACCTTGATCGGCGTGGATGTGCTGTACGTCATCACCGGCCGTCGCACCGTGCACAGACCGCACCCCTTCAGTGGCTCAGTACACAAAGGCTCTATGACCGAACACTAGGTGCAACGGCTCAGGCATGCACCCAGCGCCGGTGCAGGCTGCGCGCGCAAGCATCCAGGACAAAACCCAGCACACCGATCAGCACCACCATGGCCATCAGTTCGGAGTAAGCCAAGCGGTCACGCGTGTCGAGAATGAAGTAACCCAAACCGGCACTCACACCAAGCATTTCGCACGGCACCAGCACGATCCACAAGATCCCTATCGACAACCGCACCCCGGTCAAAACATGCCCAAGAACCCCCGGCAGAATGACCCGGCGTAGGGTTTCCCATCGCGTGGCACTCAGACTTCGGCTCAGTTGCAGCCACCTCGGGTCCAGTTGCCGAACACCGGCGATGGTATTGAGCAAAATCGGCCACACGGCGGCAAACGTCAGCAAAAAGTAGATCGGCTGATCGCCCACGCCCATCAGCATCACCACCACCGGCATCCACGACAGCGGCGAGATCATCCGTAAAAACTGAAACGCTGGCGTGGTGGCCGCTTCGAGGTTGCGCGAGCCGCCAATCAACAAGCCCAGTGGCACGCCGATCAACAGGGCCATCAGCAAGCTGATCAGAATGCGCTTTACGCTCACCCAGACGTTGTCATACAGCTGCGCACTGCCGAGCAAGTCAAACAGGCTGGCAAAGGTGGCCTGCGGCGAGAATCGTGCCGACAGCCCCTGCGCGCTGCCGAACAGCTCAATGCCCAGCCACCACAGCAGCAACAGGCTCAACAGCCCTGCCACGCCGAGCAGCCATTGGCGTGCAGGTGAAGGTGCTTGGGTTTTCAAAAGCCGAACTCCTCGGTGCGCTCAAAACTATCGGGCAGGCCGAACGCTTTCAGGCCTCCGACGCTGGCAATGCTGTTTTTGACGAAACGGTCGTCCACCAGGTCCTTTGCCACCTGTTTGGGGTCAAGGTCTGCGAGAAAACCGTTATCGCCCTGAATCAGCGTGTGTTTGAGGCGCGTGACCAGTTCTTCGGTGTAGCTCGGGAAAGGGTACGGCTGAAAGTCGATGCGCTGTTCGTCCCAGTTCGCATGCCGGATCGCGCCATCATGTTCATAGCCCGTGCGTTCCGTGGCCGCTGGGGACAGCACCCGTTGCAACACTTGCGAGCTGTGCGGGGTGTAGCGATTTTCGCCGTCTTTGGCCAACAGTTTGGCGGCCTGCTCACGGTTGTCGCGGGTCCAGACTTGCGATTTAACAATGGCATTCACGACTTTTTGCGACCACTCGGGGCGATTGTTCAAATCATGCTCGTGCATAAACACCACGCAGCAGGCGTGGTTGCGCCACATGTCCCCGGTAAAGCGCTGTACTCGCCCAACCTTGAGGTCTTCCGCCAGGGCATTGAACGGCTCTGCAACGATGTAGCCAGCGATGCGCTGGGTGGCCAGTGCTGGCGGCATGTCTGAAGGCGGCATCACCACCAGGTTGACCTCGTTCGCGGCCAACGGGCTGTTGACGGGGCGTGTCACCGGCTGCAAACCGTTTTCACGGAACAACTGCTGCACCACCACGTTGTGGATCGAGTACCAAAACGGGATTGCCACCGATTGCCCGCCCAATTGCTTGACGTCGGTAATCTGCGGCGCCACGGTCAAACCGGAGCCGCCTACATGGTTCCAGGCCACGACTTTGGCCGGTACCTTGCTGCCATAACGCGCCCACACCGTCATCGGCGATAGCAAGTGGATCACGTTGACCTGGCCTGAAATAAACGCCTCGATCACCTGCGCCCAACTGCGCAACAGCACCGGGCGCTCGGCCTTGATGCCTTCGGCTTCGAACAGGCCATTGTTGTGCGCGACCAGCAGGGGTGTGGCATCGGTGATGGGCAGGTAGCCAATGCGAACGGGCGCATCCGGCTCGGCAGCCGCCCGCGCTTGCAAGCTGGCCAGCATTGGCAAAGCGCCCGCTGCGGTGAGCATGGCGCTGAGTTTTAAAATGTCACGTCGAGTGTGGGTAAAGTCGTCCAGGCACATGTTCACGCTCCAGCGAGTTGGGCAAAGGGTCAATAACTGCATCGGGTTTGCGGCTTGCCCGCCGAAGGGTTTTAAGAATGTCTATGCGCAAGGCACCCAGTTCATCGATCCGCTCGTCGCGCGGCTGCGCCAGATCAATGCGCCACTGCGCCACCATCTGCGCCGGGCTGTGACCCAGTAGCAGAATTCGGTCGCTGAGCAGCAGGGCTTCGTCAATGTCATGGGTAATCAACAATGCGGCGGTGTTGTGCCGCTCGATCACTTTGAGCAACAGTTGCTGCATGTCGGCGCGGGTCACTTCGTCGAGCGCGCCAAACGGCTCGTCCAGCAACAGCACGTGGGGTTGGCGTGCCAGACACCGCGCCAATGCGACCCGCTGCGCCATGCCGCCCGACAGTTGCGCCGGGTACTGGCCCCGTGCGTGCTGCAAGCCCACCTCGGCAATGGCTTGGTCCACCCGCGCCTTTCGTTCGGCGCTGGAGACTGTGGGCTGGCTGGCGAAATCAAGGCCAAACGCGACGTTGCTTTCAAGGCTCAACCACGGCAACAGACTGGGGTCTTGAAAGGCCACGGCCACCCGCGGATGCGGTGCGTTAAGCGGCTGGCCCAGCACGCTGACGCTACCGCGGTGCGCCGTCTGCAAACCGGCCAGCACCCGCAGCAGGCTGGACTTGCCGACGCCGCTAGGGCCCAGCACCGAGACCACTTCACCGGGCATCAATTGCAGATCAAAGCCTTCCAGCACCGACTGCCAACCCGCGTCACGGGCATAGCCCAGAGTGATCTGGCGCGCCTCAAGCACGACCGCACTCATTGCGCACTGGCCTGGCTTCGACGCTGTAACTCGGCCCGCAGCTGTACCAGGCTTGGGGTCACAATCGGCACAAAGGCCGACTCCCGCCAGCGCCGCGCAAACGCGCTGCCGTAAGTACTCAGGTAAGCCTTGCCGCCACTGGCTTGCAGTTCGAATTGCACGGCACTGGCGGTGGCTTCGGCCAAGGCGATGCGGATCTTGAACAGCGCTGCCGGTTGTGTCAGAAAACGCCCGTCCAGCAGACCTGCCTTAAGCGCTGTGACGTGGCTTTCAAGGACCGCCCTTTGTTCTTCCAGGAGTTCGAGCAAGCCTGCGCGCGGACCTTGCAGATGCGCTTGGGCTTCGTTAAGCGAACGCCGCGCCAGGCCAATGGCCATGGCACATTGCAAGCCCAGGAAGGCCGGGCGCACGGCGGGCAAAAACACTTTGGCATTGTCGTGCAACAACCACTCTTCAGCCACCTGCACGCCTTGCAAATCAATGGCTGCGGTATTGCTCGACTGCAAGCCCATCAGTTGCAGGTCCGCCGAGCGCGTCAGCCCCGGCAGGGCGTCAGGGATCGCCAGCACAAACGGCGTACCGCCCTCTTCCCGATCAATCGCTGCCGCCACCACAAACCCGCTTTTGCGCAGGTTGGTCACCCAGTGCAAACGCCCGTTGAGGCTCCAGCCATTGGCCTCGGCCCGCGCCTGGACTTGCAGCGCCTCGACCCCCGACAGAAACTTCATGGCATTGGACAGGCCCGTCGCGCCCGCGAGTTGGCCGCTCAACAAATCGGGCAGCAAGCGCTCACCCAGCGCCTTGTTCGGGCTTTGCAGGACATATTCGATAAACGCGCGCTGGCCCCAAAACACAAACGCCGAGGCCAGCGAGTGACTGGCGACACTGGCCACGCTTTCAATAGCATCGACGACGGAGCCGCCGCTGCCGCCCAATGCCGGGTCAACCCCGACCCGCAGCACATTGGCAGCCGCCAGCTGTGACAGAACGGTCTGCGGGTCGCTGTGGCCCAGGTCGAGCGCCTCGGCTTCGGTCTCCAGCCAATGACTGAGTACGGGGTCGAGCATGTGGGTCTCTCCTTAAAATCGTGGCCCGCTGATTACTCAGGTTTGTTCCAGCTGTAACGCGCCAGCTCAGGGTTCAACGGGGTCCGCGCGAAGACGTTGGCAAAGTTGCACAAGGTCGCCAGGCTCACGCCCAGAATCACTTCCAGCGCTTGGCCTTCGGTAAAACCGGCGGCCTTGAAGGTGGCGTAAGTGCCGTCACTGACATCACCACGGGTGGCAATCACTTCACGGGTGAACGCCGCCAGCGCCTCCAGTCGTTCAATGGGCAGCTCGGTTTGGCCGCGCAGCGCCGTCACCACGTCGTCTGGAAGCTTTGCCTTGTTTTGCGCCACAGCGGTATGCCCTGCCACACAAAAATCGCAACCATGACGCGTGGCAGCAATCAACTGCACCACTTCGCGCTCAGGCAGGGTCAGCTCAGACTTGCCGTTAAGCGCCGAAACCGTGACATAGGTTTCCAATGCCGCCGGCGCATTGGCTAGAATCCCTAGCAAGTTCGGAATAAATCCTGAGTTTTTTTGCGCGTTTTCCAGAAATGGCTTGGCAGCTTGCGGTGCGGTTTCCAGGGTATGAAGGGTGACACGAGACATGTGGTGACTCCTGCGTAAGGTGTCTTAACAGTCTGTTGGTTATAAAAAATTCATTCCATATTCTAAAGTAGCGATTACTTGCTCCTGAGTGTTTCCATTAGATGATTTCTTCCACCCCACTAATCGATTGGTTATTAGAAAGCCTTGAGCTGGATGCCAGTCTGTTTCACGTCGGCCGTTATTGCGGCGGCTGGCACAGCAGCACCGAGGGGTTGGCCCGTGCCAGTTTCCATATGGTCGTACAGGGCCAATGCTGGCTGCATGTCGAGGGGCAAATCACGGGCGTGCAGCTCAACGCGGGGGATGCGCTGTTTCTGCTGCAAGACTTGAAGTACCGGCTGTCCAGCGCCCAAGACCCAAGCCTGGCCGCGCAACTGCCGCGCCAGACCATGCAAGCGCTCGACAGTCAGGCGGAAGATGGCGTGGGCCTGGTCTGTGGTTTCTTCCATTTTCAGCCGGGGCTTTCGGCGCTGATCATCGAAGCCCTGCCCGCGTGGATTCTCTTGCGCGCCGACGACCCTTCGTCCCACGCAGCGCGCACGCTTTTCCAGTTGATACTGGAAGAATGTCAGCGAACACCGGGGCCATCGGCAGCCCTGCTTGAGCGCCTGAGCCACCTGCTATTTCTCTATGTCTTACGCCAGCAAGTCGGCGACAACCCGAACCTGGGGGGCTTGGTCGCCTTGGCGCGGCAGCCGCTGTTTTCCAGCTTGCTGGAGCAACTGATCGAACACCCCGAGCGGCCCTGGACACTGGAAAGCATGGCCGCCTGCACTGGCCTGTCACGCTCGGCGTTTTTTAAACGGTTTAGCGAGCAGGCCGGGCAATCACCAGGGCATGTCTTACTGGCGCTGCGCATGCGCCATGCCTGCCGCTTGCTACAAACCGGGCACACCGTCGAGCAAGTCTGTGGTGCGGTGGGCTATCAGTCGATTGCCGCCTTTACCCGGGCATTTACCAAAGCAATCGGCGTGCAACCGGGGCGTATCGCAAGCAGCATGAGCGGCGTTGAGCGGCTTGGCCCGCGCAGTCTATGCTGTGTTTACAACCTTCATCACGTGGAGACCTGTGTGACCGAACCTGGACCTCGGCATCAAAAAGCCCTTGACCGGTTCCTGGGCGAACGCCCGGAACTGGCCGCAGAACTTGAAAAACTAAACCCGCTGGCAGCCCGCGCGGTGGGCCAATCCATGCAGGAATATCGCCAGGAACGCCTCAACGAAGCCTTCGAAGCAGAGGCTGAACGACTGGGCTTTTTTGCCTGGGAACTGACCCTGCAATTGACCAGTGAAACGCCCAAAGACTTTCAAGCACAGCGCCTTGAAGTACACCGCGAAGTGGCGCAAATGGCAGGCATGGAATGGGCCGAGTATTGCGAGTTGTATGGCCTTGAGGTTGAGGCGCATTAAACCTGTAGGAGCGAACTTGTCTCGCGATCTTTTGATCTTGGCTCTTTTACGGCCGCTGCGCGCCCGGACGTAGCCTCGCAAGGCTCGTCAACTGCTACAGGTGTACGCGATTCAACTGTAGGAGCGAGCTTGTCTCGCGATCTTTTGATCTTGGCTCTTTTTACGGCCGCTGCGCGCCCAGACGTAGCCTCGCAAGGCTCGTCAACTGCTACAGGTGTACGCAATACAACTGTAGGAGCGAGCTTGCTCGCGATCCTTTGATCTTGGCTCTTTTACGGCCGCTGCGCGCCCGGACGTAGCCTCGCAAGGCTCGTCAACTGCTACGGGAGGTGGTCGCTCGCAGCCTTCGTGCCTCGTCAGCGACTACTGAGTTGTACGCGATTCTGCCCATCTTCAGGGCCTGTGCTATACCCATAGGGACAAATGTTTGAACGCGGCACGCAGCCGCCACTGGAAGAGGTTCGCATGTTCAAAGGATTTGCTGGTTCTGCCAAAGATAAAAGCACTCACGCCGTCAACGACCTGCCGTCCAACAACATAGAACTGTTCGACAGCTACACCGGCTTGATTCTCGGCCGCCTTTACCGCAATTTCCCGCTGCCCATCACCCTGAGCGCAGAAGAATTCATCGACTACAACACCCTCGAAGACAGCAACCGCCAGCTACTGAGCCAAGAAGAAAACCTGTTTCTGGCTACCGTCAAATGGCTGGCCGACGTCGGCTACATCCACTTCGACGGCATGTCAGGCGTTTCGTTTTTTGAAGTCGTCCTTACGAGCAATGGTCTGCTGATCCTCCGAGCCTTTGCCGAAGGCCAGGATGGCACCCCCACTCTCGGAGAAAAACTTGCGCAGCACGTCCAGGATGAAGACCCGCTGGCACTAAGGATATTGGTGACCCAAGCCTTGAATCTGGGGAGCCAGATACTCAGCCCGATGACACGTTCGGGGATTTGAACCCCGCGCACTGGTCGACCTGCCACTGAAGCACTCAGTGGCAGCTCAAACCCGGCGCTAAACCCTACGAATACGCATCAACCACCCACTTCACTTTCGCCAGCCCCTCACGCAGTGACGCCAAGTCTACTGACCCTAGCGCCAGACGAATCGCACGCGGTACATGCGTCGAGGTCGCAAACGGCTGCGCAGACGACACCGAAACGTTCTCGCGCATCAGGGCCGACACGACTTGCTCTGCACGGGCGTCATCAGACAAAGGCAGCCAGATGAAGTAGGAGTACGGGTGACGGACAGTGCGTAACCCAGCCAAGAGTTCGTCAGCAATGTTTTGTCGGGCATGTGCGTCTTGGCGCTTTTGCACTTCCAAACGGGTTACGGTTCCATCCTCCAGCCATGCGCTGGCAAGGGAAGTCATGACGCCGGGGGTGTTCCACGCGGTCACCCGGATCACGCGCTCCAATGCCGCGATCAGGTGCGCGGGGGCGGCCATAAAGCCGACACGCAAGCCCGCAGCAACGCTTTTGGAAAGCCCTGACACGTAAATTGTCCGTTCTGGCGCCAGTTCGGCGATCGGCAGCGGTGGGTTTTCGACAAGAAAGGCGTAAGCAGCGTCTTCAATAATCTGCAGATCATGGGTGCGCGCTATGGCGACCAGTTGCTGTCGCTGCTCGATACTCATCACCCAACCCAGCGGGTTGTGCAGTGTGGGCATGCTGTAAACCGCACGGACTGAACGGCTGCAGCAGAGTTTTTCCAGCGCGTTGAGATCGGGTCCGCAGTCGGTCACCGGCACAGATAAAACTTCCAGGTGCAGGGTCTGCGCAAGCGCTTTAAACCCCGGATAGGTCAGCGCATCAACCGCCACCACATCGCCAGGTTTTAACAAGGCCATCAGCGCCACCGTCAACCCATGCTGAGCGCCATTGACGATCAACACCTGTTCGGCCGGGACGTTCAAACCGCGAGCTGACAGATGCCTCGCCACTGACGCTCGCTCGTGCAGGCGGCCGCCATGTGGCTGGTAACGCAACAACGACTCCAGATCCCCGGATAACGCCAGTTGCCGCAACGCAGTGCGAAGCATGTCAGCCTGCCCCAACGCGGACGGGTAGTTGTAGTTGAGGTCCAGCATGCCCGCCGTGACTTTCGGTTGGTCAATGCCGTGACCTGGCGGCAGCGACGTCTCCCTGACGAACGTCCCGCGCCCGGTCTCTCCGCTGACCAGCCCCATGGCTTCAAGTTCTGCATACACCCGGCTCGCCGTGACCAGCGCCAACCCTTGTGTCGCGGCCAGCTGGCGGTGCGTAGGCAATCGTGTCCCCGGAGACAATCGCCCTGAGCGGATATCAGCGGCAAACGAGTCAACCAGCGACTTGTATCGGGAACGGGGCATCGGAATATGTATCCATGACAATATTTTGATTGTCATCAATCTTCGGCCATAGCATGCGTTTAAAGCAATCCTGCCTTTAGCCTTGAGCGTGAGACCCGATGGAACGCACCTCTAATTTGCACACCCCAGCGACCGATAAAAACCTTTCCGGCTGGATCAACGGTTTTATCGGCGTGGTCATTTTCAGCGCCTCGCTGCCCGCGACCCGCGTCGCCGTGCAAGAGTTTAATCCGGTTTTTCTGACCTTTGCCCGGGCCACCATCGCCGGGGTGCTGGCCCTGCGCATTCTGCTCGCGCTTAAAGCCAGACGCCCCGACCGAAGCCAGCTGTTTTCACTACTGCTTGTGGCGATCGGCGTGGTGCTGGGGTTTCCATTGTTGACCGCATTGGCCTTGCAGCATGTCACCTCAGCGCACTCCATCGTCTTCCTCGGCCTGCTGCCGCTCTCGACTGCCGCTTTTGCCGTACTGCGCGGGGGTGAACGCCCGCGCCCGGCGTTCTGGTTCTTCTCGGTTCTGGGCAGTGCACTGGTGATCGCGTTTGCCGTCTCACAAGGGCTGACCGCCTCTGCCCGAGGCGACATGCTGATGCTGTTGGCAGTCCTGATCTGCGGCCTCGGCTACGCCGAAGGCGCCAAACTGTCGCGAACCCTGGGCGGCTGGCAGGTTATTTCATGGGCGCTGGTGCTCTCGCTGCCAATCATGGCAACACTGGCCTGCATCGTGGCCCCCGCCTCTTTCGCAGGTATCAGCCCGCCTGCCTGGTTAGGCCTGGGCTACATCTCAGTGTTCAGCATGTTGATCGGCTTTTTCTTCTGGTATCGCGGCCTGGCCCTAGGGGGTATTGCCGCCGTGGGCCAGCTTCAACTGTTGCAGCCTTTTTTCGGGCTGGCCCTGGCCGCTACTTTTCTGCATGAAACGGTGACCCTTGGCATGTTTGGCGTGACCGGCGCGGTAATTGTGTGTGTTATTGCGGCCAAGAAGTTTGCCACAACTAATAAGGCCCAGTAGTTCAACAACACCACAAGTAGCAGGTTCCAACTCAGAGAGCCTGCTATAACTCAGCAATTAAAAACATCAACTAGCAATAAGTTTTTTAAACTTATGTTAAGACAACTAACACTTCTTTACAGTTGTGAAAATCTGGTGAAATTGCGCGCGATAATTGCTTCAAAATTACCAAACTGACAGATTTTTCATGAGTGAAGTCAATATCCCACACCTATACTGGAAAAGGACTACATATGCTCTGCACATATGAGCGTAAGGTTCTTCAGTTTCTGCTCCAGAGGGTTCAAAGCCATGGGCGTTGCCAGCACCTATATTTCCACCCATTCTCCTACGCCGCTTGCACTGTCGGGTTGCAAGGATATCGCTGAGGGTGCTGTATTTATCATTGCTTCGGGTGCATCAGCCAAAAACTTCCCTCTAAATGAGTTTAAACACGTGCCGATGATTGTCGTAAACGGTGCGATTTCGATGTTCCTGAATACTTCAATCAGACCTTATTTCTATGTCTGCACCGACTCTGGCTTCTTCACACAGCAAAGCCGCTTATTCCACGCAGGGCTGGCACTTAGCCAGCGCGTAGTGCTGCGAGAAGATTATGTGCTGCATGACATCCCCCTGCCATCCGGCGAATTTTACGCCTTGAAAAAAGCCGCTAAATCCACGTGGAGAGATTTATTCTCAGCCGAGCCTGGTAATTTGATCCGCCGCTCCAAATTCCATACAGGCCGCAACAGCAGCATCGGCTTCAGTAAAGATTTAAGTGAAGGTTATTTCGACGCCAGAACAGTGGCCTATCTTGCTTTGCAAGTTGCCTATCACGCGGGCTTCAATAAAGTATTTATGGTCGGAGTAGATTTGTGCCCTGATACAGGGCGTTTTTATGAGACGGCTCAATCAGAGAAGTCACCCTGCGTGTTGGATGAGCATATGGAATCTCGCATTCTGCCCTCCTTTGAACTGATGGCAGAAAAGGTCATGGACGCTGACTTTAGCGTTTACAACTTGTCCTGCACCTCGAAACTTCCCAGCAGTTTGATCCCCTATAAGTCAATTGATGAAGTCCGAACACTATTGCCTCACAGCAGACAGAAGAATAATTAATCACCACTCTGTCCAAAGTCGCACCCCCTGCTTGAGCATTTTTTGTGCACACGCTGGGGCATTCTTGACAGATCAATAGGGCTTACCTATGGTCAATCGAACCGCTAATAACCTTATAAAAAACAGACTTATAACCGTGAGTCAGTTTGTTGGTGTGCGCCCGGATTCAGGCTCAACGCTGTCGTAGAGCGTGTTTTTTGGGGTTCAAGGAGTGAACATGTCCAAGCAAGGAAAGGTCGAGGGTATTCGTGATTACACAGCGCCTGCCGGAGGATGGGGCGCGTTAAAGGCCACTGCGAATGCCATTCGCGAACAAATGGAGAATGTGCAGGCCGTCAGCACGCTCCTGAGAACCAACCAACCCGATGGGTTCGATTGCCCTGGTTGCGCCTGGCCTGACAAAAAGCACAGTTCAACTTTCGAATTTTGTGAAAACGGCGCCAAGGCTGTGACGTGGGAGGCGACCAGCAAACGTGTGACACCGGAGTTTTTTGCCGAACACACGGTCAGCGCTCTGCTCAATCGCAGCGATCACGAGCTGGAAAACTACGGGCGCCTGACCTGCCCGCTGGTGTATGACCGCGCCTCTGACACGTTCAAGGCGGTGGCCTGGGACACGGCGTTTGAACGTATTGGCGAGGTCTTGCGCAGCCTCGACCCCACTCAAGTTGAGTTCTATACCTCGGGTCGAGCCTCTAACGAAGCGGCTTATCTGTTCCAGTTATTTGCCCGCGGTTTGGGCTCTAACAATTTCCCCGATTGTTCCAATCTGTGCCATGAACCCACCAGTGTCGGCCTGCCGCAATCCATCGGTATTGGTAAGGGCACGGTGTCTCTTGATGATTTTGATCTGTGCGAGTTGGTCATTTCTATTGGCCATAATCCGGGCACAAATCACCCGAGGATGATGGGCACTTTGCATGAGGTGTCACGCCGCAAAGTACCGATCCTGGTGTTTAACCCTATTCGAGAACGCGCACTGGAGACCTTTGCCGACCCGCAGAACATGGTTGAAATGGCGACCTACGGTTCAACACCGATTGCCTCCACCTACCTGAATGTCAAAGCAGGCGGTGACGTGGCTGCGGTTAAAGGGGTGATGAAAGCTGTACTGGAACTTGAGGAGCGTGTCGGTGAAGTGCTGGACCACGCGTTTATCGCGACTCATACCCACGGCTTTGAAGCACTGAAAGCAGACTTGGTCGCGACCGAGTGGTCGCTGATCGAACGCCACAGCGGGCTCACCCGCGCAGCGCTGGAACAGGTTGCGGCGGCCTATGCCAAATCCAATGCCACCATTATCACGTACGGTATGGGCATCACCCAGCACAATGCCGGCACCGAAAACGTGCGCTCGCTGTGTAATCTGCTGATGCTGCGCGGCAATCTGGGTAAACCGGGAGCCGGCATATGCCCGTTGCGCGGGCACTCCAATGTGCAGGGCAACCGCACGGTGGGCATCACGGAGAAACCCTCGGCGAGCTTTCTGCAAAAAATTGAACAGACCTTGGGCTTTAAGCCCCCTGCTGCCCCGGGCCACAACGCGGTGCAAACCATGCAAGCCATGGTTGCCGGAACCTCAAAGGCGCTGATTTGCCTGGGCGGAAACTTTGCCGTGGCGCTGCCCGACCCCGAGCAATGCTTCCCGGCCATGAAACAGCTGGACCTGAGTGTGCATATCGGCACCAAATTGAACCGCTCACATTTGCTGGTCGCGAAAGAGACCTATATTTTCCCCTGCCTGGGCCGTACAGAACTGGACCTGCAAAATGGCATCGCGCAAGCGATTACCGTCGAAGACTCGATGTCCATGGTCCACGCCTCTGCCGGACGCTTGCCGCCCGCCTCCGAGCACCTGCGTTCAGAACCGGCGATCGTGGCCGGGATGGCAAGCGCTGCACTGCCTCATTTGTCGATTGCGTGGCCGGAGCTTGTGGCCAATTACGACCTGATCCGTGACCTGATCGAAAAAACCATCACGGGTTTTGAAGACTACAACCAGCGAATCCGCGTGCCCGGCGGCTTCAGATTGCCCTTGCCGCCTACCGAACGCATTTGGCACACGCCCTCCGGTAAAGCCGAGTTTTATGTGTACCCAGGTGTGGATGAAGACTGGGTGGTGCAAGGCGAGGATGTGTTACGGCTCATGACCTTGCGCAGCCATGATCAATACAACACCACTATTTACTCCATGGATGACCGCTACCGGGGCGTCTTCGGCCGACGCGATGTGCTGTTCATCAGCGCGCAAGACTTGCAGGCACGCGGCCTGGCCCACGGCGATCTGGTGGACATCGAGACGGTCACCTCGGGCCGGCAGATGCGTTACGAGAAACTGACGGCCGTGGAACACGCCATCGCGCCCGGCTCGGTGGCCGCTTACTACCCGGAAGCCAACTGTTTGATTGCCCTGGACAACATTGACCCGCAAAGCGGTATTCCGGCTTACAAATCAGTGCCGGTGCGGGTCAAACGCTCCAGCCTTAACTGACACACTGTACCGATCAATCACCCGGCAGTCGCCTGACGAACCCTGCACTGGAGGTCATCTGAACGCATGCCTTGACTAAAGCCTCCTCAACAAAGCGCTGATCAAGTTGTAAGACTCAAGGAGATTACCGCGTGAAAGGAATCACACCCTGCGCTCTGATTGTCTCGGGCCTTCTGCTGCCCGCACTGGCGCAAGCCGCTCCATCTGCTGACACGGCGATCGCCAACGCCGGTTTTATCGACGCCGCAGGCCCGATTGCGGCCGCGCAATTTGAGCACTTCAAGACGATTATTTCGCTGATGCTCATCGTCGTCGTGCCGATATTTATCCTCGTCCCTTGGGTGCTGTGGCGTTATCGCCGCGGCGGTCGGGGCGCTTATCGGCCTGACTGGGATTTCAACTGGGGTAATGAAGCCGTTTTGTGGGGCATACCGATCATTCTGATCATTGTCCTCAGTTCGGCGCTGTGGGCGCACACGCACAAATATGACCCGTACCGCCCTCTCGGCAGCGACCCGCTGGACATTGAAGTGGTCTCGCTGGACTGGAAGTTCCTGTTCATCTACCCGCAGCAAGGCATCGCCACCCTCGACTACCTGGCACTTGAGCAAGACCGCCCGGTGCGCCTCAAGCTCACCAGCGGCACGGTGATGCAGTCCTTCATGATCCCGCAACTGGCCGGGCAGATTTACACCATGGCCGGCATGACCACGCAATTGAACCTGATGGCGGACCGCGCCGGTGAGTACCGGGGGCGTAACACTCAGTACAACGGCGATGGCTTTGCCACTCAATCATTCCCCACGGTGGTGATGCCGGCCGGGCAATTCGACGCGTGGGTCCGTGACACCCGCCAAAGCGCGCAGACACTGGACCTGAGCACTTACCAAGAGCTGCTCAAACCCAGCATCGAGCATGCGCCGCGCTATTACGGCAGTGTCGAAAACGGCTTGTTCGAGCGGGTTCTCGGCAGTTTCACCGGCGGCCATGGTCACGCCAAAGCGGCTAGCGCGCAGGCAATACAAGGGCATGAACAGCATCTTCAACACACCCGCACAAAAGGGGCAGAACAGTGAGTTGGGAGACTATTTTCGGGCAACTTAGCTGGGACTCACTGGTGTTTGCCGGTGCCATCAAGCACCCCTCAACCAGCGAATTCGTGGCGTCCGGGGCGGGCAGCATTGTGATTCTCGGCGCGATCGGTGTGGTGGTTTTGCTGACCGTCATGCATTGGTGGAAGCCGCTGTGGCGAGACTGGCTGACCAGTGTCGACCACAAAAAAATCGGCATCATGTACATCGTCATCGCCCTGGTCATGTTCTTGCGGGCCTTGATCGAAGCGGGCGTGATGCGTTCTCAGCAACTCGCGGCCGCCGATGGCGCGGGGTATCTCTCGGCTGATCACTTTGGCCAGCTATTTACCACCCACGGCACGATCATGATTTTTTTCGTGGCGATGCCGTTTGTCACCGGCCTGATGAATTACGTGATGCCCCTGCAGATCGGCGCGCGCGATGTCAGCTTCCCGCTGCTGAATGCGATTTCGTTGATGCTGACGGCGGCAGGCGCGGGTTTGATCATGGTCTCGTTAGTCGTCGGCGAGTTCTCAACCGGCGGCTGGAGTGGCTACCCGCCCTACACCGGCATTGAGTTCAGCCCCGGTGAAGGCGTGGATTACTGGATCTGGTCAGTCACCCTGGCATCGATCGGCTCAACCCTGACCGGGCTCAACTTTGCCGTGACCCTGTACAAACAGCGTTGCCCTGGCATGTCGATGTTTCGCATGCCCTTGTTCTGCTGGACCACGCTGTGCACCTCGATTTTGATGATCTTCGCCATGGCGCCGCTCACGGTCGCGACGATCATGCTGGCGCTGGATCGCTACGTCGGTTTCCACTTCTTCACCAACGGTGACGGCGGAAACATGATGAACTTTGCCAACCTCTTCTGGCTGTTCGGGCACCCGGAGGTCTACATCCTGTTGCTACCGGCCCTAGGCGTGTGGTCTGAGGTGGTCTCGACGTTTGTCGGCAAACGGATCTACGGCTACACCTCGCTCGTCTACGCCACCATGTGCATCGCGGTGCTCTCGTTCGGCGTGTGGCTGCATCACTTTTTCACCATGGGCCAAAGTGCCAACGTCAACGCCATTTTCGGTATTGCCACGATGATCATCGGCATTCCGACCGGGGTTAAGGTATACGACTGGATCCTGACCATGTACCGCGGCCGAATCCGCATCACCACGCCGATGCTGTTTCATATCAACTTTCTGCTGACCTTTGTCCTCGGCGGCATGACCGGCATTCTGCTGGCCAACCCCACCGTCGATTTTCAGGTGCACAACTCGCTGTTTTTGATCGCGCACTTCCACAACATGATCATTCCGGGCGTTCTGTTTGGCATGTTTGCCGCCGTGCAGTACTGGTTCCCGAAAGCCTTTGGCTTCCGCTTGCACGAGGGCTGGGGCAAAGCGGCGTTTTGGTCGATGGCACCCGGCTTTTTACTGGCGTTCTTCCCGCTCTACTGGCTCGGCATGAATGGCGCGCCACGGCGCACGGTGATGTGGTCTGATCCGTCGTTCACCCCTTGGTTTGCCCTGGCTATGCTCGGCGCCGCATTGCTGCTGCTCGGCACGGTGTTCTTGCTGGTGCAGATCGCCGTGTCGATCCGCCAGCGCCGCCAACTCACGGTGCTGCTGGGCGATCCGTGGGACGGGCGTTCGCTGGAGTGGTCGATCCCCTCCCCTCCACCGGCGTGGAATTTCTCGGTCATCCCTCACGTCGACGGCCGCGACGCGTTTACCGAAGCCAAGAAAACCGGTCAGGCCTATCGCTCGCCCGCGGCCTACAGCGACATCGAAGTCCCGCGCAACTCCATGGCGGCGCCATTGATCGGCGCCTTCAGCTTCACCCTGGCGTTTGGCTTGGTATGGCATATCTGGTGGCTGGTGGTGTTCTCGTTTGTCGCCGCTTGGGCCGTGGTGATCGCACGTTCGTTTGTCTCACAAACAACCGAGATTATTCCGGCAAGCCGCGTCGAAGCGGAACACGAAGCCTTTTTGGCTGCCGTACGGGCCACGCCCGGCGTGACCCGCGACCTGGAAATGAGCCCGAAAAACCGGGGCAAGGCCGCCCCGGACAGAATCGGGCAGCCCGGCCAGAAACTCCCTGATGACGTGTTGGAGTCAGCCCTATGAATGCGCCCCACTCTCTGCACCCCGGGGTGAACCTGGACGTGACAGACCGCGAGAGCCACGCCAAAGCCTCAGAAGTCATCTTCGGGTTCTGGATTTTCCTGATGAGCGACCTGGTGCTGTTTGCCGCGCTCTTTGCCACCTATGCCGCCATGAGCAGCCAAGGCATCGCCCATGGCCCGACGCCTGCCGAGGTCTTTGACCTGGGCTCGGCCTTTATCGAAACGCTCTTGCTGCTGTTGTCCAGCTTCACCTTTGGCTTCGCCATTTTGGCCATGAAGTACAGCACCAGCCGCGCCCGCCTTCTGGGCTGGTTGGGTCTTACCGCCGTGCTAGGAGCGGCCTTTGTGGCGTTCGAACTCCACGACTATTACGTGATGATCGAAACCCACGATGCGTGGCCGCAAACCAGTGGCTTTCTGTCCGCCTACTACTTATTGACCGGCACCCACGCCGTGCACGTGTCGGCCGGCATCCTCTGGATGATCGTGCTGGCGGTGCAAGTGATGACCCTGGGGGTCAATACACCGGTCAAACTGCGGCTTTTACGCCTCGCCTTGTTCTGGCACATGCTCGACATCGTCTGGGTCGGGATCTTCACCTTCGTCTACCTGTTCGGAGTCGCCACATGAACCCAGAAACCTCATCGAGCAACACTGTCCAGGCGCAACCGGGCAACGAGCAGCGCAACTATTGCATCGGCCTCGTGTTGGCCCTGGTCCTGACCCTGATCGCCTTCGGCCTGGTCTGGCTCAAGGTCGTCACAGGCACCCAGGCCCTCGCGGTATTAGGCTTCCTGGCGTTGGTGCAAGTGGTGGTGCACTTGCGCTTTTTCTTGCACATCGACTTGGGCAAATCACACCGCGATGACCTGATGCTCATACTGTTTACATCGTTGATATTGCTGTTGATCGTTGCAGGGACGATCTGGATTTTGTGGGACCAACATGCGCGCATGATGTAAAAGCGCAGACGAAAAAAAGGGTGACCGGTTGAGGTCACCCTTTTTTGTTGTTCGAAGAAGGCTTAAACACCTGCGCAGCGTAAGCCGACTCACTAAATCAAAGTGATTGATCCCAGTTAGTCATCAAAAAACTGAACACGGCAAAGGCAATAAAAATAATTAAAAACACATGCTTTTTTTGAACCCGGCTTTTCATACTGCTCCCCTTTTGGTCTATTTCTGTCTTTTATAACCGACTGGCGCCAGACCGTCATCGCCAGTCGCAGGAAACTGAATTTATAACTGATTGCGTGGAATGCTATAGCGACGGTCACGCCTGACCGCCTCAATCGTCCAAATCCAGAACGCCGTGCCGACAAACTCCGAAATCAGCGCTTGCGAACCCGCCAGCCACAACCACCCCGAAAGCCCCAACAACGGCACGACCAGACCGTGGGCAAACACCGAAACGCCCACGCCAAAACCAACACCGTGCAGCATTCTTGCTCGGGGCAAAAACTCCACCGCCACGCAATAAATTATCGCCATCACGATAGAAAACAGGATATGAACACCATTACCGCCCCAGTTGATGCTGTACCCCATCCACTCGTAGGTCATGAGATCCACGTTAAAACCCAGCTTTTCCAGAAGCACGACCGGGGGCGGCGTGGTACTGAGTGTTCTGGGCGGAATCAAAGTCTCAAAGCCCGACTTCACCAGCGCCGATATAACGCCAGCCACAATGCCGGCCCAAATGGCCAACTCTATGTTTCTTTCTAATTTGGGTCTCACTGCCAATAACGTTGACATTAAATAACTCCATATCCTTATCGAGTAACGTGCAGTACCACCGTTATTAATACGCACACGCCTGCGCAGAGGATAACTGTAGTCGATGTTTTTTTCCTTTGCCGGATCATGACGCCTGCAAAGAGCTGATCCAGAGTGAAGCCAGCATGGCAGGAGCGAGCTACAATCCTGCTACCTCTTACGCTGAGTGTCTGTTATCGGAGCCCTGCGACATGTCAGATACCAATATCGATAAATTCAATGACTTGGCTGGCAAAATTTTTGCCGAGCTGTACGAGCACTTCCCGATCCCCTACGACCTCGTCGCAAAAAAACTGGCGACGCCCACCTTCACCTCTGAAGGCAACGACCTGTGCCTGCTGGAGCTGCCCGCAAGCGACGCTGATTTTTTTAATGCCACCGTCCGCTGGCTCATCGGCACCGGCTACCTGACTGGCGAGATATGCCCCGACACCCAAGTCTCGGGAGCCGTCCTGACCTTAAAAGGCCTGGAAGCCCTGAAATCAACGCCACATTGCCTAACCCACGGGCTTTCAATCCGCCAGCGCCTGGCCGAAACCATGAAAGAAGGCAGTAAAGAAACACTCAAAAGCGTGCTGGCCGAAGAAATCGCCCTGGGCGCCAAACTCATTACCCCTGTGGTAGAAATTCTCTAGGGTATGTAGGGCTCAAGACGTTGTGATAAATAAAATCAGCCCACTGAAAGGGAAATAGTTTGGCCATCACCTCCCCTGCACCCACACTGCGCGCGCCGTCCGAACTTGACTACTACCACATCAGATCGGTCCAACTCCCGGTGCACATTAGCCCGCTTGACGCCTGGAACATCATCACCGCCGACTCGGGGCTGCTCATGCGAACAGCGTTCCAGATAAGGGACGCGATCTCCGCAAAATTTGGCGTAAAACGGATCGGCGGTTTCACGGGCGCCGAGCGTAAAGACGTACACGTCGGCGATCATCTGGATTTCTTTCTGGTAGAACACAGCGACCCGCACATGCTGATCCTGACCGAGCGCGACAGACACCTGGACGTGATGATCTGCATCTCGATCGTAGATCGCTTACTCACCATTACTTCGTCGGTTGTCACCCATAACCTGTATGGGCGTATTTATATGGTGCCGGTGGGGGTGGCGCATAAGGTGATTGTGGGGAGTTATGTGAGGCGTTTGGCGCGGGTGGTTGGGGGTGGATTGTGGTGGTCTAATTTCCCCGGACACCTCGATAGGTGGAAAATACATCTATCGAGGAACTCTCCATGACTAAAAAACGCAAAACATTCGATGACAGCTACAAGCTGGAAATCGTGAAGATGATCAAGGATCAAGGGCTGACCGTTCCACAGGTTTGTCGAGATCAGAATATCGGTGAAACAGCTGTACGACGCTGGGTGCAGCAGCATGATGCCGAGCAATTGGGGCAGGCTGGGATTGGTAAGCCGTTGACGGCTGAGCAACAGCGCATCCGGCAGTTGGAGCAAGAAAACCGGCAGCTCAAGATGGATAATGACGTCTTAAAAAAGGCTACGGCCTTCTTTGCCCGCGAGCTGAAGTGACGTATCGACTGGTTCGGCAACTGCAACAGAAGGCTTATTCGGTGGCGTATCTCTGTCGTTTATTGAGCGTCAGTCGATCCGGTTTCTACGAAGCACAGAAGCGTGCTGAGGCGCCTGCTCAGAAGAGTTGTCCTGTCCTTGTGCAGCTCAAGGCCTCGTTTTCTGCGAGTGGTGGCTGCTACGGTAGTCGCCGCTTGCGCAAGGTTTTGCAGGCCCAGGGCATCGAAGTGGGGCTTTATAAAATCCGCGGGCTGATGCGTTCAAATGGCTTGCGCTC